>NZ_CALLZT010000078.1:0-34065 GCF_937858515.1 uncultured Gordonia sp.
TCAGTGGTGGCCTGACATTGCTGGCGGGCACCTACTTCCGGTTCGTCGCACGCCGTGTCGAGATCCGTCCCGAGGACTACGAGGACGCAGAGATCGAGGACGGCGCCGGTGAGCTGGGCTTCTTCAGCCCGCACAGCTGGTGGCCGATCTCCGTTGCCGCCGGCGCGGCGCTCTTCGCGGGCGGCTTCGCCACCGGGAACCTGTGGTTCGCCATCTTCTCGGCACTCGTGATCATCGGGACCGCCGCAGGCATGGTGTTCGAATACCATGTGGGCCCAGAGAAGCACTGACACGCATTTCCTGCGCCGGCATAACTGAACAACCCCGTAAACCGCCCCAGAATCTATCTGGGGCGGTTTACGGCTCTCCAGGCACCCATAACACACGATGACCGACCCCGATCCGCAGGCCTGCGGACGGGTGCAGAATTGCCTTCCGGGTTTGGAGAATGATGTTCACCGGGTGGTGGTTGAATTGGTGTATGACGCAGGACGCCCAGCAGACTCAGCCCGAACTCAGCCCGACCGATTGGGTGCGCAGGCAAACCGAGGAGATCCTCAAGGCCGGCACCACCGCCGCTGTGGACATCATCAACCGCCCTGTGGTGCTGTTCACCACGACAGGGGCCAGATCAGGCAAGAAGCGGTACGTGCCCCTCATGAGGGTCACGGACGGCGAGAAGTACGCCATGGTGGCCTCCAAGGGGGGAGCGTCGAGCCACCCGTCGTGGTACTTCAACGTCAAAGCGCATCCGCAGGTCACCGTGCAGGACGGTGAGAAGATCGTCGAGCTGACTGCACGTGAGCTGTCCGGAGACGAGCGGGCGC
The DNA here is from genome assembly GCF_937858515.1 of uncultured Gordonia sp. Taxonomy (NCBI): domain Bacteria; kingdom Bacillati; phylum Actinomycetota; class Actinomycetes; order Mycobacteriales; family Gordoniaceae; genus Gordonia; species uncultured Gordonia sp. Next base: position 828 of record NZ_CALLZT010000078.1, read on the forward strand.
GCTGGTGGGACCTCGCGGTCAAAGCGTATCCGCCCTACGCCGAGTACCAGACCAAGACCGACCGGCTCATCCCGGTGTTCGTGCTCGAATAGCGACCGGCGCCGGTGGGGGGAGTACCGGTGGGGGAGGGAAGACATCAGCAAAGAAGAACCGGGAGCAAAGAAGAACCGGGGCGGTCCGATGATTCGGACCGCCCCGGTTCTTCTTGTTCTGACGAGGATCAGCTGAGGGGATTGCCACCCTTGGCCTGCAGTTCTTGCAGCGCCTTCTTCTCCTGGTGCTCGTTCTCGTGTTCGAGTTCGATGTTGCGCCGCTGCTCCTCGATCGGGTCCGGCGACAGGATTGAACCCGTGCCGGGTGCACCCGCGGAGCCGAGCTTGTTCATCCGCTTCGGCAGAGCCGCACCCTGGTAGGGGAGCGGGATCGGATGACCGTGGCTGTCGACCGGGCCGAGCGGCTGATGCAACTCGATGTACTCGCCCTTGGGGAGGCGGGTGATGATGCCGGTCTCGATGCCGTGGGCCAGGACCTCGCGGTCGCTGCGCTGCAGTGACAGGGCCCAGCGGTAGGCGATGAAGTACGCGATCGGCGGCACGACGATCAGGCCGATCCGGCCCATCCAGGTGGTCGCGTTGAGCGACACGTGGAACTTCAGGGCGATGATGTCGTTCATGCAGGACAGCGTGAGGATCGCATAGAACGACAGGGCCATCGCACCGATACCGGTACGCACCGGGACGTCACGCGGACGCTGCAAGAGGTTGTGATGTGCGGTGTCGCCGGTGAGCTTCGCCTCGATCCACGGGTAACCGAACAGGCCGACGAACAGCACGCCGATCAGGGCGACCACCCAGAAGATCGCCGGGATCGTGTACGGCCCGAGATAGAGCTCCCAGGCCGGCATGAGTCGCGCCAGACCGTCCGTCCACATCATGTAGATATCCGGCTGGGAACCTGCCGACACATGCGCCGGGTTGTACGGGCCGATCGTCCAGACCGGGTTGATCTGGAAGACACCGGCCATGATCGCCAGAACACCGGTGACGATCGCGAACATCGCACCGCCCTTGGCGGCGAACACCGGGAGGATCCGGACACCGACGACGTTGGTCTCGGTGCGGCCGGGGCCGGGGAACTGGGTGTGCTTCTGGTACCAGACCAGCGCCAGATGCGCACCGATCAGCGCCAGGATGATGCCGGGGAACAGCAGGATGTGCAGCACGTACATGCGGGGGATGATGATGTCGCCCGGGAACTGGCCGCCGAACAGCGCCCAGTGGATCCACGTGCCCACCAGCGGAATACCCAGCACGATGCCGGACATGGCGGCGCGGACGCCGGTGCCCGACAGCAGGTCGTCGGGGAGCGAGTAACCGAAGAAGCCTTCGAACATCGCCAGCAGCAGCAGCACGCAGCCGATCACCCAGTTGGCCTCACGCGGGCGGCGGAACGCGCCGGTGAAGAAGATGCGGGCCATGTGGATGATGATCGACGCCGCGAACAGCAGGGCCGCCCAGTGGTGGACCTGCCGCACGAACAGACCGCCGCGCACCTCGAACGAAATGTCCAGGGTGGTCTCGTACGCCCGGGTCATAGTGACACCGTTGAGCGGGGTGTACGCGCCATCGTAGATCACGTGCGACATCGACGGGTCGAAGAACAGTGTCAGGTAGACACCCGAGATCAGCAGGATGACGAAGCTGTAGAGCGCGACCTCACCCAGCATGAACGACCAGTGCGACGGAAAGACCTTGTTGATCTGCCGACGGATTCCTGGCGCCATGTGGTAGCGCGCATCCATTTCAGAGGCCTGTACGGCCAGGCGGTTGCTCATGATCGACGCTCCCAGAAGGCCGGTCCGACAGGTTCGATGAAATCGCCCGCGGCGACCAGGTAACCCTGGTCGTTGACCGTCAGCGGCAGCTGGGCCAGGGCACGGGCGGCCGGTCCGAAGATCGGCTTGCCGTACTCCAGCGCGTTGAACTGCGACTGATGGCACGGGCAGAGAATGCGGTTGGTGCGCTGCTCATAGAGCGAGGTGGGGCAACCGAGGTGGCTGCAGACCTTCGTGTAGGCGAAGTAGTCGCCGTAGTTGAAGTTCTCCTGGCCCTTGCGCTTGATCACCTTGGCCGCGTCCGTGGGACGCAGGCGGATGAGCATGACCGGGTTGCTGACGTAGCGCAGACCTTCGAGCAGCTTGTGACGGGAATGCTCGGTCTCACCGAGGCCGTCGGACACCCGCCACGGGAACACGGTCTCCATGCCTCCGGCGTCGAGATCCTCCGGGCGGACCAGGGTGACCTGGTACGGGTTGCCGGTGTCGCGGCGCAGGAAGACGGTCTCGTCCGGGTTCTCCGGCGGGTTGTAGATCGGCGACCAGTGGGTGTGCCACAGCTCTGACTTGTCACCCTTGGCCCACGGGTTCTTGATGAATCCGCCGAGGCCGGCGACGACTCCGGTCAGTGCCAGGGCGCCGAAGGCGAACAGGCCCGAACCGATGATCATCTTGCGACGGGGGAGCGTGGAGCTCTCCAGCGAATCGCTCAGTCCCGCGACGATGGTCTTGCGGTCGACCTCCGACGATCCGGCACCCTCACCGTCGTGCCGGTCCTGGACCGAGATCTCCGACGGGATGAACTTCTTGGTGAACAGCACCACTGCGATGCCGATCGACAGTATCGACAGACCGAAGGTGATACCCAGCAGCGGAGTGTTGAGGGTGTAGCGCCAGTAGTCGTCCGAACCGGGGAGCGCGAACTCCCAGTGATTCCAGAGGAAGATCACGAAGCAGGCCAGGGCGGAGATACCCGAGACGGTCAGCCAGATCGCGACCTGACGTTCGGCGCGCTTCTCCACGCCGGTGCCGGGCTCGGGATAGCGCGCAGCCCGGTGGATGATCTCGACGCCGTCGAGATTGGTGCCGAGTTTGACCAGCTCTTCCTTACTCATCTGGTCGAGCTCGTCCTGCGAGGGCAGGTCCTTGTCGTTTGATCCACTCATGAGCGCGATCCCATCCACATTGCGCCGGCCACGATCGCGACGACGCCGATGGCCCACATGACCATGCCTTCGCTCACCGGGCCGAACCCGCCGATGCCCAGGCCGCCCTGCTGCTTGGTCTCGGTGACGTACTTGATGAAGCCGATGATGTCTTTCTTGTCCTCGACCGACAGCTGACGGTTCGAGAACCGGGGCATGTTCTGCGGCCCGGTGAGCATCGCCGTGTACAGCTGCTGCTCGGAGACACCGTCGAGGGTCGGCGCGAACTTGCCCGAGGATAGGGCGCCGCCGCGGCCGGTGAAGTTATGGCACGAGGCGCAGTTCAGGCGGAACAGCTCGCTGCCCCTGCCGATGTTGTCGCCGCGCAGTGACTTCTGCGCGATGACGGGCAGCCCGGCCTCGTCCTTCTTGATGGTGCCGTCATCGTTGCGCTCGTAGATGACCTGCGGTCCGCCACCGTTGGACTGGATGTAGGCGCCGAGCTGGTCGATCTGGGCCTTGGTGAACTTGGCCGGCTTGCGCAGCGCCTGCGCCTCGCCGCGGGCCGCGGGCATGCGGCCCGAGGACACCTGGAAGTACACGGCGGCATCGCCGACGCCGACAAGTGACGGTCCGCGATCGCTCACACCCTGCAGGTTGGCGCCATGGCACGTGATGCAGGAGGTCTCATAGAGCTTCTTGCCGTCGGCGATGAGTGCGGCGCTGGACTCATCGGCGGTGGCCCCCTGCGGTTTGGGTGACAACACCGCCGCGAGGAGGCCGGCGAGCACGAGCCCGGACAGCAGGAGGATTGTGCCGCTTGCGCGACGGCGAAGTTTACGACGGGACTTGGCTTTACGTGCCGCCGACGATGCGGATCCGGCATCGGTGGCCGGCGTGGCTGCGCCGACCCCTGCTGCGCCGAAGTCCACGTCGTCGCTATCCGACGGTCGCGGTGGAGATGAACTCATCAGTGACTCTCTACTTAAGCGGACGGACTGTTTTCTCTGTGTCCGGGTCGTCCTGACGGTGAAGGCTGCGCAGAGGACCCGGGCTGTAACTACCGGATGAAGTAAATGGTGACGAACAGGCCGATCCACACGATGTCGACGAAGTGCCAGTAGTACGACACGACGATCGCCGCGGTGGCCTGAGCCGGTGTGAACTTCGAAAGCTTGGTCCGGATCAGCAGGAAGATGAATGCAACCAGGCCGCCGATGACGTGCAGGCCGTGGAAGCCGGTGGCCATGTAGAACACCGAACCGTAGGCGCTCGAGGCGAGCGTGGTGCCGTGCTCGACGAGGTGGAAGTACTCGTAGCCCTGGCCGGCGACGAAGAAGGCGCCCATCGCGAAGGTGATGACGTACCAGCGGCGCAGGCCGAAGACGTCGCCGCGCTCGGCGGCGAACACACCCATCTGGCAGGTGATCGACGAGGCGACGAGGACGAGTGTCACCGGGACGGCGAGGGCGAGGTTGAGCTCGGTCGGCTCTGGCGGCCAGCCGGATGAGGAGTTGGCTCGCGCGACGAAGTACATCGCGAACAAGCCGGCGAAGAACATGAGCTCACTCGACAGCCACACGATAGTGCCGACACTGACCATGTTGGGTCGGTTCAGTGAGTGCACGCGCGAGGTGATGGCTGTCCCTTGGGTACCTACGGCGCTAGTCACAAGTGAAGTATGACGGTTCGTAGTAAGCCCTGACCACTCGGGTCGACAAATTGCCTCAACAAATTCTCCCTGCGCTGGTCCGGGGCGGTATTGAGGGGGTTGTCGGCGTGTCAGGGAGGGCGTGATTTGCTTCCTGGTATGAGCGAACCCGGTGGACGGCGGCGATCGTCGATGCGATGGGACCGGTTGCGTGCGTTTTTCACGCGCGGAGTGGGTGCCGACGGACCGTCCTCGGTCGATGACGACAGGATCGTCATCGTCGCCGAATCCGACGACGAGGCGGTGGCGAGTTCGATCGTGCTCGATTCGTCGCCATGGCGACCCGGACAGCCGGCGGTGCTGCGCCACTTCCTGAAGGTCGCCGACGACGGTGTCGAGGAGGTTGTGCGCATCGCCGGACTCAACGACTATCAGGTCGATATCGGTGCGGCCGGACTTGCGGGGGCCGGCGAACAGGACGGGACGGGAGTGCTCACGCTGGCGAAGCTCGCGGTGTTCACGACGGTGGATGTGTCGCGGGAACGTTCGCGTATCGCCAGTCTGGCCTCGCGGCAGCGCGGAACGGTCCTGGGCTGGCAGGTACTGCAGCTTCCCGAGTGAACCGGCGTGCCGGACTGCCCGTCGGTGTCACCGAGCGCCCGGTCGTGGTCCTACTGCCGTCCGTGGTGGACGCCCACTAGGGTGGACAATTGTGAGCGAGACAACCCATACCTGGCCGCAGATCCTCGGCCGCGTCACCGACGGCATCGACCTGACGGCCGACGAGGCCGCTTGGGCGATGAACGAGATCATGACCGATTCGGCCACCGGCGCGCAGATCGCCGCCTTCGGCGTCGGAGTCAAGATGAAGGGTGCGGCGGCCGCGGAACTGAGCGGACTCGCCTCGGCGATGCTCTCGCACGCGAGCCTGGTCGATGTGCCGGGGCGGGCCGTCGACGTCGTCGGGACCGGCGGAGATCGCTCGCACACCGTCAATATCTCCACGATGACCTCCGTCGTGGTGGCAGCCGCCGGTATCCCGGTGGTCAAACACGGTAACCGCGCGGCGTCGTCGAAGAGTGGTGGCGCAGACGTCCTCGAAGCGCTCGGCGTCACCATCTCGCTGGGGCCGGACGCCGTCGCACGATGTGTGGCCGAGGTAGGTGTCGGTTTCTGCTTCGCGCCGGTGTTCCACCCCGCGTTCCGGTTCACCGGACCGCCCCGCAAGGAAATCGGTATTCCCACCGTCTTCAATGTGCTGGGACCGCTGACCAACCCGGCCGCCCCGGCCGCCGGACTGATCGGCTGCGCCTTCGCCGATCTCGCGCCCGTCCTGGCGCGCACCTTCGCCGAGCGGGGAACCTCGGCGCTCGTCGTCCGCGGCGACGACGGACTCGACGAGCTGACCACGACCACCACCTCGCACGTGTGGCAGGTGGTCGGCGGCACGGTCACCGAACTGTCCCTGGACCCACGGGCACTGGACATCGCCACGGTGGAGCTGTCTGCTTTGCAGGGTGGCGACGCACAGGTGAACGCCCGTATTGCGCGGGAACTGTTCGACGGGCGGACCGGGCCGGTGCGCGACGCGGTGCTGCTCAACGCCGCGGGCGCGATCGTCGCGTTCGAGCAGACAGAACCGTTCACGGAGGAAACCTTCGCCGGGGCCCTGGCCGACGCTCGGGACCGGGCCGCCGTGGTCGTCGATTCCGGAGCCTCGCGGGACGTGCTCGATCGCTGGGTGGCGTTGAGCACCGAACTGGGCGCGGCGAAGAACTGAAGAATTAGGGTTGCGAGCATGATCACCGCCATCGTCCTCATCTCCGCCGACGTTCACCGGATCCCGGAAACCGCGCAGGCGGTCGCCGACATCCCCGGGGTGAGTGAGGTGTACTCGTGTGCAGGAGACGTCGATCTCATCGCCAAGATCAAGGTGCGCGATCACGAACAGATCGCCGAGGTGGTCACTGGGAAGATCAACCGGCTGCCCGGGGTGACCCGCAGCGCCACCCACATCGCCTTCCGTAGCTATTCCAGTTCGGAGGTCGAGGGCGGGTTCTCGATCGGCGAGGAATAGCCCTCTCCGTGCCGCACGGGCCGGTGATTGTCGTACCTGTGTTCTAGTGTTCGTCTCGTTCGGCAGGTATCCGACTGGTGAATCGGGGCACCGGCGGAGTGAATGAGACGGAGATTACATATGCTGATCGAATGCAGCGGGTGCCCAGGGCGCCCGGCCGCTTGCGACGGGTGCATGGTGCAGGTACTTTTTTCGGCCCCGAGCAGCGTCGATGGCAGTGCCGAAGGTGAAGCCCAGGTAACAGCTGGGGCGCCCACGGCCGACCGTGAGATCTCGGCGGCCATCGAAGTCTTCGCACTTGCCGCGATGGTGACGAATTCGACCGCCCGAACGGCAAGAGGGGCCATTGTGCCTGTTCAGCGCGCTGCTTCGGCCCACTTTCCCAAAACCCTGCGCGCCGGCTGATCGGTGCTGTAGAAATTTGTTCGGTCGACCAGTGGACAGAAGGCCATTTCATTTCGTAACCTTTCTGAGACCTTGACGGAGCGTCGTAACTCCAACCGGAGTGGTCCGTGAAGGTCACCGCTTAGTCATCCAGCTGGATGAACCGGGGACCCACCGGCTTCGGACCTTCGCTCGCGAAGGACCGAATTGGGGTGAATCGTCACCGTCCACCCGGACGTGGCGTAGGGCAATTTCTTCCGCCCGAACCCGACAGCTAACTCGGTAGGCGGTTCAGGGAGAAGTAGAAGGAGAACGTTCTTCGTGGCCAAACATCGTTTGGAACAGCCCGCACGGACCGGCAAGCTCGCCAAGTCTGCGCTCATTGCCGGATCGCTGTCGATCGGATCGCTCGGTGTCGCCGCAGGTGCTGCCGAGGCAGCCCCGGTAACCATCCCGAACGTCGGCACCTTCGAGATTCCGGGAATCAGCCAGAAGCAGATCCCGAAGGAACTGCGGCAGTTGCCGTCCAAGATCACGCCGAAGAGTCACGGCAGGATCACGCCGCCGCGCGTCAACCCGGGCACAGTGCTGGCCCCGCGCCAGTCGACCGGCGAGAAGGCCGTCCGGTACGCCGCGACCAAGATCGGTTCGCCGTACTCTTACGGCGCCGCCGGACCGAACGCATTCGACTGCTCCGGCCTGGTCTACTGGTCCTACCAGCAGGCCGGCAAGATCATTCCGCGCGACAGCTACGGACAGCTCGGCGGCGGTCAGGCCGTCAACTACTCCGACGCCAAGCCTGGCGACGTCCTGATCTTCAACGGTGGCGGCCATGCCGGCATCTATGAGGGCAACGGAATCTTCATCCACTCATCGACCTATGGAGTGCCTGTACAGCGCGCCCAGGTCAACGCGTGGAACCTGGTGGGCGTCCGTCGCTACTGACGTAGTGCCGTAACGTGTGACGGGCGGGTCGCATCGGTGATGTGTGACCCGCCCGCATCCCGTCAATGAGGACAGTCGCGCGAGGAGTATGGCGATAGTGGCATCGGAGGGCGCACGACCGACGTCGGCCGTGCGCTGTGAACAGCTTGATGTGAAGCACCGCTGTGAACAGCTTGGTGTGAAGTACACAGTGGGGTCCATGGTCCGGCCGTTCCTGCTGCCGTTGCGACTGGTCGTATGGGCCACCGCGCTGGCGCTGGTTGCCGCGACGATGGCGGCGGTCGCGAGCCCAGGGCACGCCGAACCCACCGCATCGGCCGATCAGCTGTTGGTCCGGTACAAGAAACTCGCACGCGAGTCCGAGCAGTCTGCCGAAGCGATGCACAACGCGCAGATCGAGTACGACAAGCAGACTGCGATCGCCCGGCAGGCGCGCACCGAATCCCGTAAGGCCGACGCCGACCGGACTCGTGTCGATCGTGATCTGGCGCGCTACCAGCGTGCGGTCAACGTGCTGGCCCGTGCGAGTGCCAAAGGAGCACGTGTCAACCGCCTGTACGCGGTGCTCGTCAGCGATTCCCCTCAGTCGCTCCTCGACCAGATGTCGGGCCTGGAGGTCCTCTCGCGCCAGACCGCGGCCAACCTGCGCGGGCTGACCAAGGCCAAGCGCGAGGCCATCGCGATCAAGACCACCGCCGACCGCAAAGCGGCAGACGCGGACCGCGCCATCACCACCGTCGCCAAGACGAGGCGTCAGCTGCAATCCAAGCAGAACGCGCTGCAGTTGCAGGCGATTCAGGTGCGCACGATCTACGAGACGATGACCGGCAAACAACTCGCCGCCCTGCGCGGTCCCCGGTTCACCTTCGATCCGCGCCAGCTGCCCACCGGGGCCGCATACACGCTGGCCGCGGTCCAGGCGGCGCTCACCCGCATCGGTGATCCCTACGTGTGGGGAGCGACGGGCCCCGACTCGTTCGACTGCTCGGGTCTGATGGTGTGGGCATATAGGCAGGTCGGTAAGACCCTGCCACGCTCGAGCCAGGCCCAGCTCTCCGGCGGCACTCCTGTCGACCGGTCGCAGCTGCAACCGGGTGACCTGATCATCTACTATGCCGATGCCTCACATGTGGGAATGTACGTCGGTAACGGCCTCGTGATCCACGCCTCGACCTTCGGGATTCCGGTCAAGGTCGTGCCCGTCGATGATGCGGGACCGTACAACTCCGCGCGCCGGTACTGAACGCCCATACATGCCTGTCATCACCGACGTGTCCGAAGGCTGCTCGCGGCGCAACCGCGGCTACCGGCTGACGGTCGCGCTTCTCGCAGCCTCGGCGCTCGTGGTGGGGTGTTCCGGCGACGACGAACTGCCCGTACCGTCGGGCGCCGCCACGACCACAACCAACGCGAACGTCTATGAGCAGCAGCGGGCCGAAGCCGTCACAGCCCTGCTCGACAAGCTGTCGAAGGCCGTGACCGCGGGCGACGCCAAGTCCCTGGCCGGTCTGATGGACGACAGTGCCACGCCTGCCTTCCGTAAACGGCTGGAAACCGCGGCGGCAAACTTCGGTGCGCGACCGCAGCGGACGGCGTCTCCGACGACCGGATCGCCGGCCCCATCGGAGAGCCGCGGTCCGTCGCCGGCGCCCGCACGCCCGCTGCCCGACGACTCACGCGGCACCGCGCTGCGCCCCGCGACGTTCAAGTACCAGCTGGTCCTCACCGATGCCGCCGAAATGCAGGCGCCAGAATCGGTCACCGACAAACTGACCGACCAGGGCAGTTCGGACGTCTGGGTGACGCCGGTCGCGTTGCGCTACGCATTGGGGGGCGCGCAGGCACCCGGAATCGACGAACCCGAACTGGACATCGACCAGCGGATGGTGGTCGCGCGCTACGGCGACGATTGGAAAGTCGTCGGTGACGCTACTCTGGTCGGTGGCCGTGCGCCGGCGACAATGCTATGGGAATTTGCCGGGTTGCGCGTCGCCGATGTGCACACAGCCGGCGGTACGTCCGTGATCGCGTCCTACCCGGGTACCGCCGATCTCGTCGACCGCGCCCGGGGCCTTCTGCCCGATGCCGTGCAGGCAGTCGAGTCGTTCTGGGGTTCGCAGTGGCCACGCCGGGTGGCTGTGGTGACCACCGGGACGGCCGGACAGTTCACCGGGTTGTCGGGGGCACCCGAAGCCGACGGCGCGGCGGCCGCGGCAACCGTGTTCACCGGCATCGATGCGGACAAGACGGTCAGGGGCCAGCGGATCGTACTCACACCCAACGCCCGGCAGATCCCGGCGCCCGCACTGGGCGTCGTGCTGCGGCACGAGATCACCCACGTCGCAACCCGGTCGATCACCTCGGTGAAAGCGCCACTGTGGGTCACCGAGGGACTGGCCGAGTACGTCGGGCGCAAGGGGACCTACCGTCGGCTGGCCGACGCCGCACCCGACCTCGCCGCGGCGGTCCGGGCGGGCTCGGCACCCCGCACCCTGCCGACCGACGCCGACTTCGCCGTGTCCGGGCCGAAGGCCGGACTGACCTACCAGTCGGCCTGGTCGCTGTGGGCGTTCATGGCGAGCAAGTTCGGCGAGGACAAGATCAAGAACCTATACCGCAAGGCAGCAGCCGGTGACGCGGCCGCCGCCGATGCCGCGATCGCGTCGGAACTGAAGGTGACCAGCGGCGACCTCGTCACACAGTGGCGTCGTTGGCTGACCCAGGCGACAGCCTGATGCGCCGGACCCTGCTGGTCACCAACGACTTCCCGCCCAGACCCGGTGGCATCCAGTCGTACCTGGAGAACCTGATCGACCGCCTCCCGTCCGACCAGGTCGTGGTGTACGCCCCCCGGTGGCGCGGCTGCGAGGAGTTCGACAGCTGCGCACCGTATTCGGTGGTCCGGCACCGCACCACCCTCATGCTGCCCACGCCGTTCGTCGCACGTCGCGCCGCACGCCTGGTCCGTGAACACGACATCCACACCGTCTGGTTCGGCGCTGCCGCACCACTGGCAATCCTGTCGCCCGCCCTGCGCAAGGCCGGTGCCCAGCGAATCATCGCCTCCACCCACGGGCACGAGGTGGGCTGGTCCATGCTGCCGATCGCCCGACAGATCCTGCGTTTGATCGGCACCAATACCGACGCCATCACCTACGTCAGCAAATACACGCGCAGCCGGTTCTCGGCGGCATTCGGGTCCCGCGCCGCCCTCGAATACCTGCCGCCCGGCGTCGACATCGACAGGTTCGCCCCCGATCCCGATGCCCGCCGGCGCATCCGACAGCAACTCGGACTGGGCGACCGGCCCACCGTCTTGTGCCTGTCACGGCTGGTGCCGCGCAAAGGCCAGGACTCGCTCATCCGGGCGCTGCCCGCGATCGCCCGGGAAGTACCTGACGTCGCGCTCGTCATCGCCGGCGGCGGACCCTACGCGGAGAAGCTGCACGAGCTCGCCGACGCGAACGGTACCGGCAAACACGTGGTGTTCGCCGGATCGGTACCTGTCGCAGACCTCGCCGCGTTCCACGCCATGCCCGACGTGTTCGCCATGCCGTGCCGTACCCGGGGCAGGGGACTGGACGTCGAAGGTCTGGGCATCGTCTTCCTCGAAGCCTCGGCATCCGGAATCCCGGTGGTCGCAGGCGATTCCGGCGGCGCACCCGAAACCGTCCGCGACGGCATCACCGGACATGTCGTAGACGGGCGCGACGTCGAGCACCTCGCCGAGACCCTCATCGCAGTCCTGAAAGCTCCCGACCGGGCACGCGAAATGGGCCGCGCCGGACGCGAATTCGCCGTCGAACGCTGGCAGTGGCGGCACATGGCCGCCCGCCTCGACCAACTGTTGTAGAGCTCCCTACTTCTTGTAGATGGCGTCGATGTCGGCGCTGAATTTTTCGGTGACGACGTTGCGTTTGACCTTCAGGGTGGGGGTCATCTCACCCGATTCCTCGCTGAAGTCCGTCGGCAGCACCCGGAACTTCTTGATCGCCTCGGCATGCGAGACCGTCAGGTTGGCCTCATCGACCGCGGCCTGGATCTCAGCGCGTAGATCCGGATCGTCGGCGAGGTCGGCGACGGTTGCGTCGGCTGGTTTGCCGGTGCGTTCCTTCCACGACGGGAACACCTCGGCGGCGATGGTGATCAGTGCGCCGACGAACGGCTTGGCCTCGCCCACCACGAGGGCCTGCGACACCAGCGCCGAGGCGCGGATCACGTCTTCGAGGCCCGACGGGGAGACGTTCTTGCCGCCGGCGGTGACGATGAGTTCCTTCTTACGGCCGGTGATCTTGAGGAAGCCCTCGTCATCGATGGTGCCGATATCGCCGGTGTGGAACCAGCCGTCCTCGATGGCAGCCTCGGTGGCCGTCGGATTCTTCCAGTAGCCGTCGAACACCACACCGCCGTGCAGCATGATTTCGCCGTCGTCGGCGATGCGGGCGCTGTTGCCCGGCAGCGGCCGGCCGACGGTGCCGATCTTGACAGCGCCGGGTGAGTTGACGCTGAACGCGGCCGTGGTCTCGGTCAGGCCGTAACCCTCATAGACGGGGATGCCCACGCCGCTGAAGAAGTGACCGAGACGCGCGCCGAGCGGGGCACCACCGGAGATGGCCATCTCGCACTGCCCACCGAGCGCGGTGCGCAGCTTGCTGTAGACCAGTTTGTCGAAGACCGCGTGCTTGGCCTTGAGGACCAGGCCCGCGCCACCGGTCTGCTCGGCTCCGGAGAAGGCGATCGCGGTGTCGGCCGCGGCGTCGAAGATCTTGCCCTTGCCGCCGTCGTGGGCACCCTGGCGGGCCGTGTTGAACACCTTCTCGAACACGCGCGGCACCGACAGGATCGCCGACGGGCGGAAGTTACCGAACTCGGGAACCAGGTTCTTGATGTCGGCGGTGAAGCCGACGGCGGCACCGCCGTCGATCGCGACGAGCGTAATGGCGTGTGCCAGGACATGTGCGAGCGGCAGGAACATCAGCAGCCGCTTGCCCGGCTCGAGCTGCCGGCCGATGCCGGTGGACAGCGCGGCCCGGCATTCGGAGAGCAGGTTGGCATGGGTGAGGATGCAGCCCTTGGGCCGTCCGGTGGTGCCGGAGGTATAGATGAGCACCCCGGGATCCGCCGAGCGCAGGCCTGTCCGGCGGGCGGCCACCTCGTCGTCGCCGACCTGGGCTCCGAGCGCGGTGAGTTCCTCGATGGCGCCGGGTCCGTCTCCGCCGGTGATCTGGAACGCCCGCACTCCGGCGGCCGACGGCGCGGCCTCGAACTCGGCGCGGTGGCCGGCGTCCTCGAGGACGATCGTGGTGGCTCCGGAGTCGGTCAGGATCCACTCGATCTGGGTGGCCGACGACGAATCGTAGATCGGGACGGGCACACCACCGGCGGCCCAGACCGCGACGTCGATGAGTATCCACTCCAGACGGGTGCGGCTCAGGATCGCGACGCGGTCACCGGGCTGGACGCCCGCGGCGATGAAACCCTTCGCCAGCGCGGTGATCCTGGCGGCGGCGTCGGAGGCCGCCACCGGTACCCACTGGGTGCCGCGTTTGTCGAGGAACACCGCCTGGCCGGGGGAACGCGCAGCGATGTCGAAGATGATGTCGGTGCAGTTCGCGTCGTCGTCGATCGTGAAGTCGGCGGGGACGCTGTATTCGGTGGTCAAGGGTGGCCTTTCTGCTGCCGGTCTCACGAATCGTAGCCCCAATGATGCACGCCACCGGACGAGCGCTGTACCTGGGCACATGGCCATGCGAGTACCACACTTCGCGGAGCGGGCGTACCGGGCATACACCTCAACACGGCGCCTCGACTTGGCGAGGTGTCTACCGGGCCCGCGGGGCGATATGTGAAGCTAGTGGGCGTGACGAGCATTCAGGTGGCGGACCAGACATTTGTCGCCGCAGCCCCCGAATCCGCGGCCGGTGTGGTCGGTGACAAGGCGTCGTGGCGGCGCTGGTGGCCGGACCTGCGGCTGGAAGTGGTCGAGGACAGGGGCGCCCAGGGCGTCCGATGGCGCGTGTCGGGGCCGTTGACCGGCACGATGGAGATCTGGTGCGAGGAGGTGCTCGACGGCTTCGTCCTGCACTACTTCCTGCATGCCGAGCCTGTCGCGCAATTGCCGGCCGATCCGAGCCGGCTCATGGGTGTGCTCGCCGACCTCAACAAGTCCCGGAGGGTGGCCGGCAAGGTCATGTCGTTCGAGGTCAAAGACCGGCTCGAGCGGGGCCGCGAGGTCGGGTCCCCGGCCGCCGGGGCCGCGTAATGGCCGACAGGACGCAGCAGTCCATCGTCATCGGCGCCGATCCGGAACAGATCCTGGCGGTGATCGCGGACTTCCCGCGGTACCCGGAGTGGGTGTCGGCCGCCCGCAGCGTCGAAGTGCTCGACACCCTTGCTGATGGACGGGCCGCGCAGGTGCGGTTCGATCTGGACGTGGGCATTTTGCAGGACACCTATGTCCTGGCCTACGAGTGGGCCGCGGGCGGTGACGAGGTGTCGTGGCGGTTGGTCAGCAGCAACCTGCAGCGTGACCAACGTGGCCGCTATGTGCTCAGCCAGCAGGTGCCCGGCTCCACCAAGGTCACCTACGAGTTGATGGTCGACCTGCTGGTCCCCATGATCGGACAGCTCAAGCGCCGGGCGGAGAAGGCGATTACCGATACCGCACTCAACGAGTTGAAGAAGAGGGTCGAAGGCTGATCGATCTGACGCCCATCCACATCGTCCTCGGGCCCGCGGGGTCCGGGGTGTCGTCGGTGGCGGCCGCAGGGGCGCTGAACCTGGCGCGTGCGCACCGTTCGGGTGCTGTGGCATCTGAATCCGGGATATCAGAATCCGGGGCATCGGATTCCGGAGCCTCGGGGGGCTGGAGACTGCCCGGCGCCCCCGTGATCCGGCCCGCAACCGGCGACGACGACACGCTGCTGATCACCGTCGACCGACTCTCGGGCACAGCGCGGCGGCTCGGTGTATTCCGGCGCGCCAACGAGGTCGTGCAGGTCTCCGGCGGTCTGTTCCTGCTGGCGTTGGACCGGCTCGCCCTGCTGGAGGCCACGTGGGCACAGTTCGGTGCGATCCTGTCCGGCGCCACCGCACGGTCGGCGATCAAACTCCCCGGCGTCGACGTCGTCGCCGGGGTCGATCCGGGCGAACTGATCGCGCTGCCGGGCATCGAGGACTTTCTGCTGCTGCGGCGGGTCCGCGACGAGGCGACATCCGGGCGCTGGCGGCAGATCGTGCTGGACTGCTCGGGTGCGGGTGATGCGATGGCGTTCCTGCGCACGCCGACGGTACTGCACCAACTCATCAACAGGCTCTGGCCCCGGCATCTGCGGATCGCCGCTGCCGCCGAACGGCCGATGCTCGCGCAGGTTTCGGCAGCGGTGGACGCGATCGACACCGACTGCGTGGACGTGGCCGAACTGATCTGCGATCCGTCGAGCGCGGCGGTCACCCTGGTGGTCGGTGCCGACGACCGGGGGACCGATCTCCTCGAGTCATCGCTGGCGGCGGTCGATCTGATGGGCCTGGCGTTGCGATCGGTGATGCTCAACCGTGCCGGGCAAGGGACGCGGGCCGGTGACGACTCCGGCGTAGCGTCGGCTGGTCAGGGCGGGCCGGATCCTCTCGTCGCGGGGATGCGGGCGGTCCTGGCATCCGACGAGTCCGGCGGGGTACGGGTGCACGAACTGGCGACGGCACCTGCCCCGCTGGATCGTCCGGCGCGGTTGCGCAAGCTCGGTGTCGTGCTCGACGCACCGTCGGGCCGGGGCCACGGGACGTCGACCGCGCAGGTCTCCACCCTGTCCGGCACCGGATTGGATTCCCGTTTCGAGATGGTGTGGCGCCAGCGGCTACCCGACCCGGATACGCTCGGGCTGGGTCGCGCCGGCGACGATCTGCTGGTCACCGTCGACGGCTTCCGGTATCCGGTGCGGTTGCCGTCGGTGCTGCGGCGCTGCGACGCGATCGACGCACACTGGGACGGAGAGCGATTGCACATCGTATTCGCACCCGACCCGGCCGTGTGGCCGGTACGGTGAACCGCCATGTCCGCCGATCGTGGACAGGGTGCCGTTTTACAGTGCGGCCGCGGCTTGCGGTGTAGCGTGTGCACACCGGTCGGGCACATGACCGGATGGGGCACACGACTATTTCGGCCGCATCGAAATCTGGGAGGACCGGGGACTCCGGCCGGACACGTGAGGAATCGCGAGAGACGATGACCAGCAACGGTGAGGACACCGGGGGAGCCCACCAGAGCGCCTCGGGCGCGGACGGTGGCACGGACGTGGTCCGCGACCTGCTGCTCAGCCTGGCGACCAACATCGACACCATCGCGTCGATGTTCGCCCCGCCCGGGCACCCGGCGGCGCGACCGTCGGCCGGAGCCGACGTCACCGCCCCCACGACGGCCGGTGGAGTGCCGTTCGCCTCGTCCACGTCCGGAGTGGATGGTCAGGCCGGTGCCCAGGTCCCGATCGGCGACTACCTTGCCGAGGCATCGGGCGAGATCGCGACGCTGCTGGTGGAGCTGGGGGATCTGCTGGCCCGGCTCCTGACCGCGCTGATCGCGGTCCTCGAAGCCGTTGTCCGCGCGTTGCAGGCCGACCCTGCCCAGCCGTCCGGGCCGCGGGTGCACACCGCGTATGCGCCGATAACCGTACGCGTGAACCGCGGATCGGCGACGTGATGGCAACGCTGACGATCGGCATCGACATCGGCGGCACCAGCGTGCGGGCCTCGGTGGTCGATGACAAAGGTGCGATGCTCGACACGCTGCGCGCGGCCACCCCGCCGACCGCCGACGCCCTCGAACACTGCCTGGACCGGCTCGTCGGCGAACTGGTGTCGCGATGGGCGGTCAAGGCGGTCGGGCTGGCGATCGCCGGATTTCTGACCAGGGACCGGCAGATAGTCCGGTTCGCACCGCATCTGCCATGGCGTGAGGCGTCGGTGGCCGCCGAGATGTCCGCCCGTATCGGCCTGCCGGTGTTCGCCGAACACGACGCCAACGCGGCGGCCGTCGCGGAATACCGGTACGGGGCGGCGGCCCGCGGACACAACTCGCTGGTGCTGGCGATCGGGACCGGCATCGGTTCGGGCCTGATCCTCGACGGCGAGATCTACCGGGGCAGTTTCGGAGTGGCGCCCGAGCTGGGACACCTGACGATCGTGCCGGGCGGGCGACGGTGCTCGTGCGGCAAGGCCGGGTGCTGGGAACGGTACTGCAGTGGAACTGCGCTGGTGGACACGGTCATCGAACTGCTCGCCAACGGTGACTGGGGACGCAGTGCGCTTGCCGCCGACGTCGCCGCCGATCCGGGCTCACTGACCGGCAGGCGGGTCGCGCGGGCCGCGGCGGACGGTGACGCGGTCGCGCTTGCCGCCTATTCCCAGCTCGCCCTCTCGCTGGGACAGGGGCTGGCAATGATCGCCGACATCTTCGACCCGGATCTGATCGTGCTGGCCGGTGGCGTGGGCGCCTCGTCGGGCCTGTTCCTCGATGAGGCGCGCGAGCACTACGCACGGCTGGTGACCGGCGCCGGGTACCGGCAACTGGCCAGGATCCGGGGCACACAGCTCGGCGAGGCCGCGGGGGTGATCGGGGCGGCCGAGGTCGCGCGGCAGGGGATCGGGGCCACCGACCCGCGGTTCGTCACCGTTTCGGCCCCGGCGCCGGTCCGGGCCCTCGGCGAAACGGGTTCCCGGTAGTCGCACGGACGTCGCCCGGGTGTTCGGGTACTGCGGCAGGTAAGGTTTTCGGGAGTGATTCGGCGCGGCGACAGGGAGCACGGGGATGTGGTACTACCTCTTCAAATACGTTTTTCTGGGCCCGCTCCTGCGCGTTCTCGGGCGTCCGCGTATCGAGGGGCTGGAGAACATTCCCGACGACGGACCCGCCATTCTGGCGAGCAATCATCTCGCGGTGATGGACAGCTTCTTCCTGCCGTTGATGGTCCACCGGCGGATCTACTTCCTTGCCAAGAGTGAGTATTTCACCGGGTCGGGCCTCAAAGGCGGTTTCCAGCGGTGGTTCTTCACCGCGGTGGGGCAGATTCCCATCGATCGCTCCGGAGCCGAGGCGGCCGCGGGTGCTCTCGGCGCCGCCCGTCGTCAGCTGGACAAGGGGGAGTTGATGGGCATGTACCCGGAGGGCACCCGCTCGCCGGACGGCCGCCTCTACAAGGGCAAGACGGGTCTGGCGCGGATCGCACTCGATGCCGGCGTACCGGTGATCCCGGTCGCGATGATCAACACCCACAAGCTGAACCCGCCCGGATCGATCCTGCCGCGGCCGGCCAAGATCGTCGTGAGAGTCGGTAAGCCGCTGGACTTCTCACGGTACGACGGGTTGCAGGGCAACAGGTTCATCGAGCGTGCGATCACCGACGAGATCATGTACAACCTGATGGAACTGTCCGGGCAGCAGTACGTCGACATCTACGCGGCGTCGCTGAAAAACGCACCGGCACAATCGGGTTCGTCCCCCGACGGTGGCGGCGACCGGGGCAGTACCCCCGCTGCGGCGTGACGCGCGCGATGAAGTTCTTCTACGACACGGAATTCATCGAGGACGGCACGACCATCGACCTGATCTCGGTCGGCGTCGTCGGTGAGGATGGGCGCGAATTCTACGCGGTGTCAACCGAATTCGACCCCGGTAAGGCAGGTGATTGGGTTCGGGCCAACGTACTGCCCAAGCTGCCGTCGCCGTCATCGAAGGCCTGGCGTTCGCGCCGGGCCATCCGCGACGATCTCCTGGACTTCCTCACCGCCGACGGCTCGGACATCGAACTCTGGGCCTGGATCGGTGCGTACGACCATGTCGCGATCTGTCAGCTGTGGGGCAGCATGACCGCACTGCCACGGCCGATGCCGCGGTTCACCCGGGAACTCAAACAGCACTGGGAGTCGGCGGGCAGACCCGCGCTGCCGCCCGCACCCGACGACGCGCACGACGCGCTCAGCGATGCCCGACACAACCTGCGCAGGTGGGAGGCCATCGAGTCCGCCGGATATGCCGCCGGCTGACCACGCATAGCCGGGCACTTCGCGGCTGGTAAACCCGGTGGCCGGGCGGCCGGATCAGGTCGTCTACCCTTGTCTGGTGGTGAACTGGACCGTAGACGTTCCGATTGACGAGCTTCCCGAGCTGCCCCCGCTTCCCGGTGACCTGCAGGCGCGTTTCGATGACGCGATCAGCCGTCCCGCCCTGCAGCAGCCGAGCTGGCCGCAGGACGAGGCGCGCAAGATGCGCACGGTCCTCGAGAGCGTTCCGCCGATCTGCATGCCGGCCGAGGTCGAATCGCTCTCCGCGCAGCTCGCCGAGGTCGCCGAAGGCCGTGCCTTCCTACTGCAGGGCGGGGACTGTGCCGAGACCTTCGCCGCCAACACCGAACCCCACATCAAGGCCAACATCCGCACCTTGCTGCAGATGGCCGTCGCCCTCACCTACGGCGCGAGCGTTCCCGTGGTCAAGGTGGCCCGTATCGCCGGCCAGTACGCCAAACCACGCTCGGCCAACACCGACTCGCTCGGCCTGCTCTCCTACCGGGGAGACATGGTCAACGGATTCGAAGCCGACGAGCAGGCCCGTGTGCACGATCCCTCCCGCCTGGTCCGGGCCTACGCCAATGCCGCGGCCGCGATGAACCTCGTGCGTGCCCTGACCGGTTCGGAGGCCGACCTCTACCGGGTCCACGACTGGAACCAGGAGTTCGTCCGGACCTCGCCGGCCGGCGCCCGGTACGAGGCACTCGCCGCCGAGATCGATCGCGGCCTGCGATTCATGGACGCGTGTGGCGTCACCGATTCGAGCCTCAAGAGTGCCGCGATCTTCGCCTCCCACGAAGCGCTCGTCATCGACTACGAACGGGCGATGCTGCGCCTGGCCGATCATCCCAAGAGCGACGAACAGCGTCTCTACGATCTGTCGGCCCACTTCCTGTGGATCGGTGAGCGGACCCGCCAGCTCGACGGGGCGCACATCGCGTTCGCCGAGCTCATCGCCAATCCCATCGGGGTGAAGATCGGGCCCACGACCACCCCCGAACAGGCCGCCGAGTACGTCAAGAAGCTCGACCCGAACAACACCCCCGGGCGCCTCACCCTCGTCGCCCGGATGGGCAACGGCAAGGTGCGCGAAGTGCTGCCACCCATTGTCGCCGCAGTCGAGGCCACCGGCCACAAGGTGATCTGGCAGTGCGATCCGATGCACGGCAACACCCACGAATCGTCGACCGGCTACAAGACCCGGCACTTCGACCGGATCGTCGACGAGGTGCAGGGCTTCTTCGAGGTACACCGGGCCCTCGGCAGTCATCCGGGTGGCGTGCACGTCGAACTGACCGGAGAGGACGTCACCGAATGTCTGGGCGGTGCCCAGGACATCTCCGACGTCGACCTCGCCGGACGGTACGAAACGGCATGCGACCCGCGCCTGAACACCCAGCAGTCGCTGGAGTTGGCCTTCCTCGTCGCCGAGATGCTCCGCGGCTGACGCCGAACCGTCACACGATGCCGGTACGCGGCCGCATCAGCCGAACAGGTGGGAGCCGACGAACCAGCCGAGAGCGCCCGCACCCGCCGCCGCCAGAATGACCAAGAACAACCACAATGTGGGGATCAACGTGGCCGCACTGTCGGTCGTCGGCAACGAAGGGGCTGCGGGTTCGACGTCATCGATCCCGGTGTCGTCGGCCTCGATATCGTCGTCCGGACGGTCCAGCAGCGACGAAGCATGCGGGCCGGGCGCTTGCGGGTTGCCCGGGGCACCGACCGGCAGCCGCCGGGGATCACCCACCGGCCCGCCCGGCACGGCGGCAGGCGAATGTTGCCCCATCTGCAGCGAGCGGTTACGGGCAATGATCATCCGTTCAACCGAATGACGCGGTGCCGGAACGGTGAACGGCGGCAGATCAAGGTCGTCGGCCGCCCGCAGGATGGCCTCGCGCATTGCGAAACCGTCCGGATACCGTGCCGCCGGATTGCGTTCGGTGGCACGCAGCACCACCTCATCCAGTTCCGCCGGAACTCCGGCGATCACATCGCCGGGAGCCGGGACGTCGTAGCTGAGCCGCTGGTACGCCAGTGCCAGTGGAGTATCGCCCCGGAACGGGGTGCGCCCGGTCAGCATCTCGAAGATCAGCACACCCATCGAATACACGTCACTGCGCGCATCGGCGGTCGTCGACTCCACCTGCTCGGGCGACAGGTACGCCGCCGTCCCCAGGATCACGCTCGCCGACGTCACACCTGCCTCGGCCACTGCCCGCACCAGACCGAAATCGGCGACCTTCACCTCACCGTGTTCGGAGATCAGCACGTTTTCCGGCTTCACGTCACGATGCACGAGACCGGCCCGATGCGCCGTCCCCAGCGCACCCAGCACCGGGTCTGCCACCGCCACCACCGCATGCGGCGGCATCGGGCCGCGCTCGCGCAGCAACTCGCGCAGACTTCCGCCCTCCACCAGTTCCATCACCAGAAACGCGGTACCGAAGTCGACACTCTGGTCGTAGACCGCCACCAGACCCGGATGTCGCAGACCCGCCACCGCGCGCGCCTCGAACTCGAACCGCCGCAGGAAGAGAGCATCCGAACCGTACCGGGCGTCCATCACCTTGATCGCCACCGCCCGGCCCAGCCTCAGGTCCACACCCAGATACACGGCCGACATCCCGCCCCGGGCGATCAACGCATCGATGCGGTACCGGCCCTCCATCGAGGTACCGATGAGCGGATCAGGGAAAGCGGTCACAGGGGAAGAATCTACCGGTGGCACGGTATCCTCGTGCCGTGGCATCACTACCGTTGACCGCGGACACCGCACTGCCCGACGGCACCGACACCCTCACCGTCGAACAGGTCGCCCAGCACCTCGGGGTCTCCGCGGGCCGGGTGCGCACCCTCATCCGCGACTACAACCTCTTCGCGGTCTCCCTCGGCGGCCAACCCGCCGTCCCCGCACTCTTCTTCGACGACGACGGCATCGCCAAGCACTACACCGGACTCGTCCACATCCTTCTCGACGGCGGCTTCACCCGCGACGAGGCGCTGCACTGGATGTTCACCACCATCGACGATCTCGGTATCCACCCGGCCCAGGCCATCCACACCCACTCGGCGCGCGAGGTGATCCGCCGCGCCCAGGCCCTAGCGCTGTAAGAGCGCCGCCGCGCCCACCGCCAGCTTGCGGGGGGTGGGGACGACGGCTCGGGCAGCCATCACCTCATAGCCGGAACGTTCGATCTCGCAGAGGATCTCGGAGTAGGCGGCCGCGGCGACGGCGATCGCCGGGCGGGTCCGGCGGGGGAGCCGGGCGATACCGGGTTCGGCTCGGCGGTAGATGTCGCGGTTGACCGCGATCAGGTGCGCCAGCGCCCGGCGCAGCGGCGCAGACGTCGTGCGGGAGGCCTGACATCGCCGCAGATGCGCCTCGTCGACACCGAATGCCGCGAGCTCGTCCATGGGCAGGTAGATCCGGTCGCGCTGCAGATCCTCGGCGACGTCCCGCAGGAAATTCGTCAATTGGAAGGCGTCACCGAGTGCCCGCGCCGCAGTCCGCACCTGATTGTCGGGTTCGGCGATGCCGAGGACCGGGAGCATCTGTTCGCCGATGATCGCCGCCGAACCGTCGGTGTATTCGGATAGTTCGGCCAGGGTGCGGTAGCGGTTGCGGAACAGTGGCGAACCGGGCGAGTCCATCCGCATCGACCGCATGAACGCACCGAAAGTCCGGGCCGGAATACCGAATCGGTGCACGGTGTCGGCGAGGGCGGCGACGATCTCGGTCAACGGATCGTCCGGACCGGGCGTACCGGGTTCGGGCGCGGCACCGAGGCTGAGCGCGCGGGTCAGCAGGGTTTCGGCGTGATCGAGTTCGGTGAGCCGGGCACTGTCGGTCACACCGTCACCGGGCGTATCGACGATGTCGTCGACGAAGCGGGCGAAACCGTACAGCGCGTACACCGCCCCCCTGCTGTCACGGGGCAGAAGCGACGCCGCCAGATGGTAGGTGCGACCGTGTTCGGCGGTGAGCGCCGCCGCACGGCGATAGCCGCAGGCGACCGTGGCGGACACCGGGCGAGGGTTCATGCTGTCGTGGTGGTTCGGGAGGGGCGCGCGATCCGGCCCAACCGCAACGGATCGCGCCGGGTCAGCGATGCCGCCGCCAGCACCGAGACCGCCAGAGCCGGAAGCAGGTACGCGGGCCGGTAGAACCAGATCGAATCGTCGGGCTGGAACACCACCAGCATGAACGTCGACACCCCCACCACGAACATCCGCACCCGATCCGGCAGCGTGAACGCCACCGCCAGACACAGCGCCCACGTGTAGTACCAGGGCAGCGTCGACGGTTCGAGCAGCAGCACGGCCACCATCGACCAGACCATGCCGGCCACAGCCGACCGCTCGTCGCGGCGGCTCCACCACCACAGACCGACGAGGATCAGTGCCAGGCATACCGCGCCGATACCGCGGGTCACCGGCAGCACCTCCTGCAGGTTCAGCGCGGTGAACGGTGCCGCCACCCAGGTCACCACATGCCCGACGGCGGTGGGGACGGTGAACCAGTTGATGATCCGGGCGGCCCAGCTCAGCCCGTGCAGCCAGCCGAATCCGAGCCCGAGGAGCAGCGTCCACGCCCCGAACACGGCAGCCGGGACCGCGACGACGCAGGCGAACACCCGCACCCGGTCGCCGGCCGTCACGTCCCGGTCATTCGCCTCCCGGTCGTTCGCCTCCCGGGGGCCGGCCCGACGTTCGGAACGCAGGTGCGACAACCAGATCCACACCACGAACGGGACCGCGACGCCGGCGGTCACTTTGATCGACGCGGCCAGCCCCAATACCGCCAGACCCGCGACATGTTTGCCGTCCACCGCGAGTACGACTCCGACGACCAGCACGCCCATCATCAGCAGTTCCACGTGTGGCCCGCCGATCAGATGGATCAGCACCATCGGATTGAACAGCACCAGCCACAGCCCGGCCTGGCCCGATGCACCGAAATGCGCTGCCAGCCGCGGGATCGCCCACAGCGCCAGGAACAGGCCCGGCAGCAACACCAGGCGCATCGCCAGTACACCCAGGATCACGTGGTCGCCGGTGACCTCGACGACGGCGCGGCCCAGACCCATGAACAGCGGCCCGTACGGGGCGGTGGTCGCCGCCCACACCTGCGCCATGCTGTCGAGCAGCGGCCCCGGATAGTGTGCGGGACCGTCGGTGTACGGATTGAAACCCTCGCGCAGGACGGCGGATTGGGCGAGGTAGGCGTACACGTCGCGGCTGTAGAGCGGTGCGGCCACCACCAGCGGTGCCGCCCAGAGCATTACGGCTTTGCGCAACGACGACACGCTCAGGTCCGCGTCGTCGGCGCGTGTGGCCGTCAGGCGCCGACCGAGGCGAACCCACGCGTAGACCATCGCCCCCACGCCGGACCAGAACACGATGGCCGACAACGTCTTTCCGTGTCCGTAAGACACCCATGCCAGTCCTGAATCGGTCACCACCGGCGAGTTGCGGGGCAGGTCGCCCATCCCGAAGCTGCCCAGGCACACCAGCAGTGCGCCGACGGCACCCAGATGAAGGATCCGTCGGGTGCTCACGAGCGGTCCCAGGATTCGAGAACCCGCTCGGCGGCGAGGCGGCCGGAGATCAGCACCGGCGGAATCCCCACGCCCGGAATGGTGGCCGACCCGGCCAGCAGCAGATTCGGTAACGACGGCCAGGCGTTGGGGGTGCGCAGCGGACCGGTCTGCGTCAGGGTGTGCGCGGCGCCGAACGGGGTACCGGCCGGCAACCCGGATCCGGCCCAGGTACGTGGGGTGTCGACCCGCTCGATGCGCAGACCGGCGACGATGCCGCCGAAACCGCGGTCTTCGAGGGTTCGCAGACATTCGGCGACGTAGGGATCGGTGATCGCGTCCCAGGCCAGGTCGGCGGTGTGCAGGTTGGGGCACGGTGCCAGCATCGATACGGCCTCGACCTCGCTCAACGCCGGATCAGCGGCGATGTAGCCGTCCGGGTCGGAGAAGGCGGGGCGGGTGATCAGGAACGACGGATCCCGCATGAGCCGCCCCGGCTTGCCGATCAGGTCGTCGAATGTCTCGGCCCACGCCTGTCCGAAGGAGATCGTGTGGTGATGTCCGGGCCACGACGAGGTGACCGACCGGGGGACGATGCCGTGCACGACGACGGCGCTCGGGGAATAGCGCACCCGCCGCCATCGTGGGCCGCGCGGCAGCGGCCTGCCGAGCAGGCTCGCGACCACCGGCGGCGGCACGGTCGCGACCACGGCGTCGGCGGCGATGAAGCCGGTGTCCGTGCTCACCCCGGTGACCCGGTGTCCGGAGGTGACGATGCGCGTGGCGGTCGTCGACAGGCGCAGGTCGCCGCCGGTGTCGGTCAGGGCATCGGCGAGGACCGAGCCGACACGCCCGATCCCGCCCCGCGGATGCCACACCCCACGGCCGATGTCCATCTGCGCGATCACGCCGTAGATCGCGGCGGCCCGTTGCGGCGGCACCCCCGCGTACAGCGCCTGGAAGGTGAACAGCCGCTGCAGCCGTTCGTCGGAGATGAACGAGGACACCTTTGACGACATGTCGGTCAGGCCGCCCAGGCGTAGCAGCGTCGCCGCGTCGGTGAGGGTGCGGCGATCGGCGAACTCGCGCGGTCGGTGGAAATTACGGTCGATGAACGTCCCGAACTCGGCGTCGTACAACTGTCGCAGCCATCCGAACAGCCGCCCGGTCCCGGCCGCGTCGCGTTCCCCGAGCCGGGCGGCGATCTCGGCCTCGACGGCGTCGGTGCCCCGCGGCAGTGTCAGTTCGGTGCCGTCGGTGAAGGTCGCCACATATGTGGGGTCCACGGGCACCAGATCCAGCCTCAGCCATGCCTCGTCCGCGGGCACCCCCACATCGGCGAGGGCGCCGACGATCAGCTCCGGCATCGTCAGCACCGTCGCACCGGTATCGCAGCGCGGACCGGCCGGTAGTTGTTCGGTGCGGACCAGGCCACCGGGGGTGGCGCCGCGCTCGACGACCGTGACGCGGCAGCCGGTACCGCGCAGACGCAGCGCCGCGGTCAGTCCGGACAATCCGGCGCCGACCACCACCACATGCCGACCCTCGTTGGCGGTCACTTCTGCCGGTGTCCGAGCCGATGACCGAGAGCGGACAGTTCGGAGCGGACCGAGCTATCGACGTCCAATGCGCCGACAGTGGCCTGCGCGCGTTCGTCGAGGTGGTCGATCCGCTGCTCCATGTCGGCCACCGCACCGACGTCGATCAGGATCGACCGGGCCCGGTCCAGTTCGTCCGGCGACAGTTGTCGGCCGATGAGGCCGCGCAGTTCACCGCCCGCGGTGGCGCCGGCCCGGTTCAGCCCGATGGCGATGAGCGCGGTGCGTTTGCCGGCCACCAGGTCGTCGCCGGACGGCTTGCCGGTCTGTTCGGGATCGCCGAACACGCCCAGCAGATCGTCACGCAACTGAAAGGCGATCCCCAGGTCGTGCCCGATGCTGCGCAGGGCGTCGATCAGTCCGGGGGAGCCGCTCGCGAGGGTGGCCCCGAGTTCGAGCGGACGGGCCACCGTGTAGGCGGCCGTCTTGAACTCCATCACGCGGTAGGCGGCGCTCACCGACTCGTTGCCCCTGCTCTCGTTGACGATGTCGAGGATCTGGCCGCCCAGGACCTCGGTGCGCATCGCGGCCCACACCGCGCCTGCCCGGCGGGCCACACCGCGACGCAGCGTTCCCGCGGGCAGTTCCTCGGCCACTCCGACACCGTGGAACAGGTCGTCGGCCCAGGACAGTGCCAGGTCGCCGATCAGGATCGCCCCGGCCACCCCGAACGCCGCGGCGTCGCCGGACCAGCCCGCGCCGGTGTGTGTCGCCTCGATATCGCGGTGGACGGTCGGGCGACCGCGGCGGGTGTCGGATCGGTCGATGATGTCGTCGTGGATGAGCGCGCAGGCCTGGATCAGTTCGATCGCCGCGCCGGCCCGCAGCGCCTCGGCCGGATCGGCGGTGTCGCCGGGCGCGGTGGGCCGGCCCGATTCGGACATGCCGCAGCACCACCCCGCGTACAGCAGCGTCGGCCGGATCCGCTTGCCGCCGTTCATGGTGAACTCACGCAGCATCGTCGCCGAATCACCGACCACCGGGTCGATGGCCGCCGCATGGGGGATCGCCCGGCCGAAGAAGTCATCGAGCACGCTGCCGACGGCGGCCGGAACCTCATTGAGGCCTGCTGGTGCTTCGAACCGGTCAACCGGATGTGCGGACGTCACGGCTATCAGGCTAGGGCATGCCCCGAAGTCCATTCCGGCGGACGATCCGGGCCGTTCCGTATGATGTGCCGGTGACCACCCAATCGACGTCCCCCTCCATCGTGGATCGGTTGTCTGCGCCGCATCGTGGCCCGATCCCGTTCTCGGTCGAGTTCATGCCGCCTCGCGACGCCGAGGGCGAAGAGAGATTGTGGCGTACCGTACGCACCTTCGAGCGTCTCGGTCCTGCATTCGTGTCGATGACCTACGGCGCCGGCGGATCGACCCGCGACCGCACCGTACGGATCACCGGTGAACTCGCTGCCGAGACGACCCTGCTGCCCGTCGCCCACCTCACCGCCGTCAATCACAGCATCGATGAGTTGCGGTCCCTGGTGGGTGCCTATGCGGCGCAGGGCATCACCAACATCCTCGCGCTGCGCGGCGACCCGCCCGGCGATCCGCTGGGTGAGTGGCTCAAACATCCGCGCGGGGTCACCTACGCGGAGGAATTGGTCCGGCTGATCCGTGACCTCGGTGATTTCCACGTCGGCGTCGCCTCGTTCCCCGAGGGTCACCATCGCGCCCCCGATCTGGAGCAGGACACCCGGGCACTGGTCGACAAGCTGCGTGCGGGCGCCGAGTATTCGATCACCCAGGTCTTCTTCGACGTCGAGCACTACCTGCGGCTGCGTGACAGACTGGCCAAGGCCGACCCGGAGCAGGCGGGAAAGCCGCTGATCCCGGGCATCATGCCGATCACCTCGCTGGCCAGTGTTCGCAAGATGGTATCGCTGTCGGGGTCGGTGATCCCGGTCGATGTCGAGGCCAGGCTGGCCGCGGCCGCCGGATCCGGCGATCAGGAGGACCGTGCGGCCGTGCGCGCCGTCGGTATCGACCTCGCCACCGAATGGGCGCAGCGGCTCGTCGCCGAGGGTGCCCCCTGCCTGCACTTCTGCAGCCTGAACTTCGCGAAGGCGAGCACCGAGGTACTCGGCCGCCTCGGTGTCGACGTCAGTTCGGCTGTTCCCGTCGCAGCACCCCAGTGATGCCGTAGACGATCAGACCGGCGATCAGCGCCCAGAACGATGAGCTGATCCCGGCGATCGTGGTCCCCGAGGCGGCGACCACGAAGGTGATGACCGCCGCGGTGCGGCAGTCGGCGGGCCGGTCCACCGCCTCGTCGACAAGCGCGGCGCGCAGCGACGATCCGAGCGTGCCCAGCAGGCCCAGACCGGCGACGGTGGCGATGATCTCGGGTGGTGCGACGGACAGGAAGCTGATCAGCGCGCTGGTGATCACCCCGAGCACCAGGTAGGACATGCCGAGCGTCGCCGATGTGCGCCACCGTTGTGCGGGATCGGGGTGTGACTCGCCGGACGCCGGAAGTGCCGCGGTGATGGCGGCCAGGTTGACCGCGTGGGCCCCGAAGGGCGCCGCGGCGGCACTGGCCAGCCCGGTCGCGGTCAGCGCCGGTCGCCAGGGGACGGTGTAGCCGTATGAACTCATGATCGCCACGCCGGGCACGTTCTGTGCCGCCATCGTGACGATGTACAACGGGATCGCGATGCTGACGGCCGCGGACCAGGTCAGTGTCGGAATGGTGGCGCCGGCTTCGGGAAGCCAGTGGATCACCGGCATGGCACCGGTGATCGCATCGTAGGAGACCACCGCCATCGCGGTGGCGAATGCAGCGACGATCGCCCAGCGCGGTGACAGCGCGAACGTCACCAGCCACACGGCGAGGATCGGGGCGACCCGGGCGGGGAACTCGGCCACCGCCGACACCGGTGTCAGGCACAGATCGAGCAGGATGCCCGCGAGCATGGCCTGGGCGATGGGGGCGGGGATGGCGGCCACCAGCCGGCCCAGGCGCGGCCACATCCCGGTGAGCACCACCAGCAGCGCAGCGACGATGAACGCGCCGACCGAGGCCGCCCAGCCGCCGGTGACCTGCCCGGCACTGACGAGTACGGCGGCGCCCGGTGTGGACCAGGCGATCGTCAGCGGCATCCGGTATCGCCTGCTGAGCACCAGGCTGACGACGCCGATGGCGAAGCAGAGCGCGACCAGCCCGGCTGCCGCCTGCCTGCGGTCGGCGCCGACGGTCTGCAGACCGGTCAGGACGACGGCGAACGTGCTGGTGTAGCCGATGAGGGCGGCGGCGATCCCGGTGATGACGGATTGAGATGTGTGGGAGCGGTGGTGGGGCGCGGTCAACGGGTGTGGTTACCGGGTACGTGTCCCGGCGGAAGCGCCGGTCGGCGGTGTGGGCTTGCCGGGCCGGGGCGCCGTGCTGCGCGAACGATAGGCGAGAAGCACGACGGCGCCGACCGCGATCAGGCAGATCAGACCGAAGAACACCGACCAACTCGGCAGCGCGGCGGTTGCCGGATCGGAGTATTCGGCGTCGGCGGTGAAATCGGCACCCTCGCCGACGGTCGGTGACCAGGTCACCGAGTTGTCGCTGAGCTGCTCGCCGTTGGTCGCGCTGATCGGCCCACCGAAGGTGAGATTGAGTTCCAGATAGTCGCGGTTGGGGAGCAGGCCGGTCAGGTCGGCGGTGCCCCGGAAACGCACGATGCCGTCGCGTCGCGTCGCCGACAGGTCGACGCTGATGCCGATATCGCCGAAGGAATCGGCGATCATATCGCCGAGTTGCGCAAGCTGGCCCATGGTGAGGTCCACGAACGACGCCTTGGTCCCCGCCAGGCGCAGCCGGGCCGCCGGGTTCTTGTCCGCGTCCGTGCCGTTGCCTTTCGGGGAGTCGGCGTTCTGCTTGGGGTCCTGGCTGAACTCGGAGACGCTGACCTGATCGGTCATCGAGTCGGGAACGTCGATCTGGGGCGTGCCCGCAGGATTGTCGGGCGACGAGGCGGCCACGATGGATCCGGAGAACCGGTCACCGACCGTGGTGGACCGTTTCAGGCAGCCGGCCAGCAGCGGCGAGCACATCAGCAGTGCGACGAGCGCACACAGTGCGACGATGCGTCTGTGTACCGGGGATGCGGTGGCGGGACCGGGGGACGGGTGCACCCGACCATCGTGCCAGATGTCCCCCCGCCGGGAGGCATCCGGCCGCTCGGCCCGAATCGCCGTTGCGTGAGGCCGATGCCGCTGGCAGCATCGTCGGCTGTGAGGCTTGTGTTCGCGCACCGCGGCGGCGGCGACCATGGCGGCCGGGAGAACTCGGCGGCTGCCTTCGCGCGGGCATTGCGTGCCGGGGTTCACCTCGAGTCCGATATCAGGTTGTCGCGCGACGGCGAGCCGGTGCTGATCCACGATGTGTTCACACTTGTCGACGGGGTGCCGGTCGCGCCCGCGCTGCTGTCGGCCGATGCGCTCGCGGGAATCGGGGTCCTGCGGCTGGCTGACCTGTATCGCATGTTCGGTACCGCGTTCGAGCTGAGCCTTGATGTGAAGGTCGCCGGCGCGGCATTGCCGGCGATCGAGGTGGCGCGGTCGGCGGGAGCGGTGGCGCGGATGTGGCTGGTACACGAGGACAGGGATCTGTTGCGGTCGATCCGGGCCCGTGACCGGTCGGTGCGGCTCGTGCATGAGGCGACCGCGCGGGTCCGCGGCGCACCCGGCTTCGATCACGACCGCTATCTGGACTCGCTCGCCGCAGACCGTGTGGACGCGCAGAACTCGCCTCCGGAGGCGTGGACCGCAGCAGGCGTGGCAGCGGCCCACGCGCGTGGTATCGCGGCCTTCGGGTCGTTGCTCAACGACACCGCCCGGCTGTCGCAGGGCCGGTCGCTGGGTCTGGATGCCGTCTACACCGACGAGATCGCCATGGCGACAGCCGTCCTCGGTGGTCCGGTCAGTCCTCCGGTCAGCCGTCTGTGAGCGATTTCTCGATCAGCGCCAGTTGCTTCTCGCCGTCATCGGAGGTGGCGACGATGTCCACGTAGGGCCGGAGCCGACCCGCCCCGTCGACGATGTCGGCGACATCGACCCGGGTCTGCCGGGGCAGCCGGCCGACCTGTAATGCGTGGGTGTACGCCAGGTCGATGGTGTCGTCGGCGGTCACGTCGAACTCGGGCTTCACGGCGGGGGTGTGGAGTTGGCCGATCACCTCCCGGACGACTGTCACGGCCTTCCCGCATCGCGGGTCTTTGGGTTCGGCGGCTTCGGGATCGTCGTTGGAGACGGCCGCCACAACCACCGAGTCATCGGCGTAGGTCACCGCGGCGCAGGCCGGCGTGTTGCGGAAGCGGTACTTGTCGATGCTGGACCCCGGGTCGTTGCCGACCCATTCGGCGACCGATCGCGGGTAGAGCACCTGCGGCGCGGCGTCGAGCACCAGAAGTGTGACGGTCTCCTTCGCGTTGGTGGCACGGCAACCGCGAGGGCCTCCGCCGCTCATGGAGACGTCGGTCCATGTTCTGCCGTCGAAGCCGAGGTCGCTCACGGCTGCCGCGTTCAGCCCGGTGCACGGCTCGAAGTCGGTGCCGTCGTTGCTCGCGCTGACCCGGCCGTCGACGGGGTGCGGGATCTCGTCGGCCTTGTCCGAGCATCCGGTCAGTGCGGCCGAGGCGAGTGCGGTTGCGGCGAGAATCCCCACAGCGACACGTGTTCGCCCGCGCGACAACCGTGTGGCTCTCAACGATGTCACGTCACGAAGCATCGGCCTCGTTCACCTTTCATGTGCGCTCCGCGGAGCGAATGGGACAAGCAGAGTGAATGGGACAAGCGGTATGAATGGGATAAATCGAACTCGGAAAAGCAGCACGACAAATTGTAAGGCTAGCATTACCTACTGATCGGTCGGCGGGTCCGCTTCAACGACGGCGAGCAGGTTCCGGGGCGCTCAGCAAGGGCAGGGGCCTGCCGAGGAACGCGAACGGTCGCGGGTCGCCCGCGAATGTGAAGTTGCGCAGGACATCGGCAAAACCCATCCGCCGGTACAACGACCACGCGCGATTGGGGCCCGCCGGATTCTCCGGCGTGGACAACAGGACCGA
The DNA here is from genome assembly GCF_937858515.1 of uncultured Gordonia sp. Taxonomy (NCBI): domain Bacteria; kingdom Bacillati; phylum Actinomycetota; class Actinomycetes; order Mycobacteriales; family Gordoniaceae; genus Gordonia; species uncultured Gordonia sp. The sequence goes on from NZ_CALLZT010000078.1 coordinate 33,112, forward strand.
CGCCTCGGGCCTGTCGGCCAACAGCCGGGTGAGCAGGTGACCACCGATGCCCGCCCCCTGAGCAGAGGGGTGTACGTGTAGTTCGGTGAGTTCGAAGTAGTCGGCGGCGACCCGCTCGATGTAGTCCCCCGGCGCCCCGGCGTGCCGTAGTCCATGTCGCAGTTGCTGATTCCACCACTGATCGCGGGCACCGCGGTAGCCGTAGGCGATGCCCACCAGTATCTCGTCGTCGGCTCTTGCCACCGGTGCGTTCAGTCGGCGCGCGATCGCCCACGGCGCGGCCGCCTCGCGCGGTGTCACGTGTGCGATGGCGCCTACTGCGCGCCAGCCGGGACGCGTGATGTGTTCGCGCCATAGTGGGGCGCGATGGGCCTGTGTGCCGTCCGGATAGCTCATCGCCGTGACGTAGACGTCAAGCGCGGGTTCGAGCCAGATCCGCGAATCCTGTCCGCGGAGGTCGACGAGGCGAACCGTCACGGTGTGGGCATCCTCTCGGGTCGCACAGGCGGACGCAGCCCTTGCCTGCATGCGAGTGTATGGCTATATTGAATATGTCGAACAGGTGTTCGATGTTATGGCCTCCGCAAGCCGCGCATCAGCTCCTCGGCACTGTGCGGTGTGGCGATCGGCGAGGGAAGCGTCGCATCGCCGCACCGCACACCACAGATCTCGTCCGGCATATATACTGCGTGACGACCGTGTTACGTCTTCCGGATCCAGTTTTCGTCCTCGGACTATGCGGGCCCTGCGCCCGCGTACGCGAGTGCCGGTGGATGCACTGATGTAGTTGTGGTCGCGGGGGCCATCACCTCGTATCATGGAAGCGTACGGCTGCGTATGTCAGATCGCGGCACGACGAGCCACCTGCGGACAACCTCGGGTGGACGGTAAGCAGGAGTTAAGGAGGGTCGGTGCCACTCTCGGAGCACGAGCAGCGGATGCTCGAAGAGATCG
>NZ_CALLZT010000079.1:0-2000 GCF_937858515.1 uncultured Gordonia sp.
CGTTGAACGGTTCGTCGACGGTGGTGGAGGCGACGTTGTCGTTGCCTGGTGGGGTCGGCGAGTTCAAGGGCGAGTTCAAGTCGTGACGGCAACACCTCGAGGTTGAGGGTTGGGTCGGTTCATCGAGGTCGACCCGGTCGAGGGTGGATGCTCAAACGACCACACCTATGCGTTCGGTGATCCGATCAAGCGCACGATCTGTCGGGCAGGAGTACATTCAGTGACATCGGCAAGAGGATCGCTTCTCTGGTCAAAGAGCTTGTTAAGCGGCAGGCCGAACTGCGGGCGAATGCGGGAAATCTTCCGATGAGCGGAAGGATGAGTATTCAGGGTCATCGGACCCAGTTTGCGGGGAAGCAGCGGTCGCTCCGACGTAGCCTCAAGAACTGGCAGTCGGACGGCTGTGGCGGGACCCGCGGTGGCGGCACCGGATATTTCGACATGTCAATGGCGTTCAGATTGTCCTTTATGGCCTTTCCGTGGCCTGCCGGAATGGGCCCAGGGCACCGAGGAGGCAGGTTCGCCCTGAGTCCGTGGCACGTAGTTGCAGTCGTCGCCGTCGTTGTGCTGGTGGTTCACAGTGGCGGGGCAGCGGCTCCTCTCGTGGTGGCGGCGTGAACGCGGATGACCTTTTAGCCGAGTCGTACTGGATGCACTGGATCCTGTCCAACTGTGACTCAAGGGAAGATCGTCTGAAGGCCGAGAAGCTCGGATGGGCGCCCGATCAACTCGACGATGTGATCCGCGCGAAGGATCTCGGACATGTTCTTGATCTCATATCGAAGCTCGCAGAAATGGCGCCGAATGAGTTCGCGCGACAATGCCTTGCTGCTGGACCGGTTGAGGACCTTCTATGCATGCTGGATCTCGGGCGGGTGGCCGAGTTGCGGCAGGCGGTCCGTAACTCCAAGGCTCTGGCCGAGTTGATGGCGATGTGCGTTCAAATCAGTCCGCCCGAAGTGGCCGATCGAGCCCAGGAGAGTCTGCGTAGCTAAAAGGCTGCGCGGATTGATCAGCCGGTTGGGTCCCAGCGGTCTCGCCAGTCGATCAGTATTGCTGTCAGGAGGAACACGGAAATGACGCAGGTGCAGGGGTATAAGGCTGGGCGCGTCGCGCGCCTGCGGCGCCACCCGCTGACATTCGTCTTCGGATTCCCGCTCACGGGTCGGGGCTTCCTAACGCCGCAGCTTGTCTGGCTCGGAATCGCCGTTCGAGCGCCGTTCTCGGTGCTGACAGGCTTTGAATCAACGCTGCTGATGGTGCTCTGGCCAGTCTGCGCAGTGGCTGCGACGTGGCGGGCAAGAGTTGTCGATGGCACTCTGATTTGTACGACTTTCGGGATCCGGACCCTCGTGATAGACCTGAGGCGGTCTGGAGAGTGTCGGCTGGTATCCCTGCCGGTAGTGGGCCTTGGGTACCTGCCGACGCTGACGTTTGACGAGGCGTGGGTGGTGTGGCGGGTGGGTAGGCGAAGGCTGCCACGGCTGATGTTTGATGTTCCGCTGGTGATGACTAGCGGCTCGACGCGGGCGCGGGGTCAAGAATGGATTGAGGTGATCGCTAGCGCCGCGAAGTCCGATCTCGGGCCCACTCTACCCTATCAACGCAAACATCGGAAGCGAAAGGGGTAGCATTGATTTGATGATGTGCTCGGACTTGAGTCCGTGTCGCGACAGGCCGGCGGGCGCGGCTGCCTGGCCGATCCGACGTACAACGGCTGGGGTCGCATGACCGGGGTGTCGTATCGGTCGGGTGGGACGAGCAAGGGGAACGCGACGTCGGGTTCGTTCACGGTCGATCCGGTGTGGTTCCGGCCCAACGGTGTCACGTGGTCGGGTCCGGGCGGCGCGATCGCGGCGAACGCCCGCACGACCCGTTTGGACGGGAATGTGGTTGACGAAACGATCGATGGGGTTGATGGGTATCCTGGCGGGGAGAGCTTCGGGTACGACAACGCGGGCCGTCTTGTTGGGGCTCGGGTGTTGGAACGCACGGCTGGG
>NZ_CALLZT010000080.1:0-19300 GCF_937858515.1 uncultured Gordonia sp.
GCAAATTCGCAGTCAGATCCGATACGCCACCGCTACTCGCGGATCTAGGTCTGATGACACTGAAATCCGCATCACCAAGGCACCAAGGCACCAAGGCACCAAGGCACCAAGGCACCAAGGCACCAAGGACGATATTCGACTTAGATCCTAGCCACTTCTTCGAACGAAGTGCGCCCGCCCTACAGAAAGCGATGGCTACGAAAGGCTGGCCCTGCCAGCGGCTGAGTCAGCTAGTAACGGCGGCACCACGGGTTGCGAAAGGCAAGATAGACGAGCGAGAGGGCAGCCAGCTACTCATCCCTTCGTCGCCAGCAGGCCGTTCCTCGTCACACCCCGGAGGTGGCACGGAGGTCCGAGAAACGACCGTATTGGTCGACATCGACAGCGGCATCGTTGAACCAGGTTTCCTGGCAGCATGGTTAAACACCGAGCATGGCGTGATGAGTAGAATCCGGGCTTCTAACGCAGCAGCATTCGGCACGAGTCAGAGGCACCTCCGCGACGATCCAAAGTCACTGATGCGTTGGGCCGATGAGCTCGTCGTTCCAGTACCCGATAGGAAAACACAACTCTCGCTGGCTTCGACTGACGAGCTTCTCCAGTCATACCACACTGAACTGACGCGGCTACGTGAAAGAGTTTGGGACTCCGCCGAAGGTGTAAGCGATATCGTGGCGAGAATTTCCGCCGCGTTCGATGACTCCGGCACAGCTTGGCTGGAACAGTGGCCGTACCCCATCGCAATGGCTATATGGAGGGCCGATACAGAAAAGTCACCCGGCGACAAGCTCCGGGCATACCTTCAAGCATGGGAAGCCATCGTGGCCTTCCATGCAATTGTCCTCCTGTCCGCAACCCGGTGTGACCCGGGTAGAAGCGCAGAAATCGAGGGCGCGATCAGGAGCACTCTTCAGCTGAAGAGCCTAGGCATTGACAGGGCTTCTTTTGGCACGTGGATCGTCATCATCGAACAGACATCCAAGCAGTTCCGTAGCACGGTCGAAAGTGGCGATGCAGATGAACTAGCTCGAGCTCAAGACATGTTTGGTGGCCTCAGTCGCTCTGGAATCGAACGATTGATCGCCAAGGAGATCGTCCGAATTTTCAAGGAATTGGCCGGCAAACGCAACCAATGGAGTGGTCACTCCGGTTACGTGTCTGAGGAAGATCAAAAGACACGTGTCGACTCGCTCATCTCGGATATTCGTGGTCTTCGTCAACTTCTGGGGCCAGTCTGGACACAGCTTACCCTCGTTCGTGCCGGTACCGCTCGACGGAAACCCGACGGGTACTTACAGACCGCCGAACTGGCGATTGGAACTCGCTCCCCGTTCCAAACCATGGAATTCCTAGTGGGTGACTCAATGCTAGACGGGGAATTGTACTTACTCTGCGATGGTGCGCAGACTCCCTTGCATCTCGCGAGCTTTGTCCAGCTTCGGGCAGCTCCCCGCGACGCTCGATTCACCTCGTACTTCTACAATCGCACAGTAGGCGACAGTGTCACTATGGTTACTTACCAGTACGGACCAGAATCCGAGGTGCACACCGACGTGGCAACCTTCGAACCGCAGTTCGGAGCACTGAGAAGCTGAGCGAACGTATCATCATCGACTTGACGACATGTGCCCAGGCGCCTAGACATGCGCTGAAGAACAGCCGGCGAGTAGGAGTCGAGCCTGGTGATTGGTCAAGAGTGCGCTAGCAGAGCAGAGCAGCCCCACACATCATCCTTGGCCCACCGCCTCAGCCGCATGCGAAGCAAGCCGCCGCACTAGGGCCAGAAGATGCGGCGATAATGTGCTGACCACCGAAAGCCAAAGGAGTTGCAAACTAGGTGAGAATCCCCAGGACAGACTGCAAAGTATGGAGAACGCCGATGAGAAACTGCGATGTGGAATGAGAACCTACAGCCGCTGCTAGCCCCGCGCCATGTCTACGAAGCGGCTGAGGTGGAGTTGGTGGGCGACAGTGATGGTGGCGGTGGGACCGTTGCGGTGTTTGCCGACGATGATGTCGGCCTCGCCGGCGCGGGGGTCGTCGCGTTCGATGGAGTCGGGACGGTGGAGCAGGATGACCATGTCGGCGTCCTGCTCGAGGCTGCCCGATTCGCGAAGGTCAGAGACCTGGGGGCGTTTGTCGGTGCGTTGTTCGGGGCCACGGTTGAGCTGGGAGATGGCGACGACGGGGACCTCTAGTTCCTTGGCGAGGAGTTTGAGGGAGCGGGAGAACTCGGAGACCTCCTGCTGGCGGGATTCGACTTTCTTGCCCGAGGTCATCAGCTGCATGTAGTCCACGACAACGAGTTTCAGGTCGTGACGCTGCTTGAGGCGGCGGGCCTTGGCTCGGATCTCCATCATCGTCAGGTTGGGTGAGTCGTCGATGAACAGGGGGGCTTCGGAGATCTCGCCCATGCGGCGGGCCAGGCGGCTCCAGTCGTCGTCGCTCATCGAACCCGAACGCATATCGGCGAGTTTGATTTTCGCTTCCGCCGACAGCAGGCGCATGACGATTTCGATCTTCGACATCTCCAGCGAGAACATCGCCGCGGTCAGATGATGCCCGATCGAGGCCGAGCGCAGGAAATCCATTGCGAGAGTGGAATTGTGGGTGGGGACCATGGCCTCGCCGGCGAGGTACATGGCGGCGTCGTTGTCGACCTGGACGCACCGCACCGGGACGCTCGGTACCGGACGGACCGAGACCACCCGTCGGATTCCGGCTCGGCGGCGCAGTTCCTTGTGGCGGATCGCCTTGTGGTGCAACGTGAACACATCGTCGTCGGCGTCGACGCGGAGCCAGCCGGTGGCGGAGCGTTTGTAGTTGTAGCCGAGTCCTGCAACGAGATCCGCGACAACCGCCGTCATGTGGCGGGTGGCCGCGGGGACGATGATCCAGCCGTCCTCGTCGACGGTGGCGCGGGCGTCGAGCAGGCCGGCGAGCAACGCGCGGCGCTGGGCGATCGAACCGCGCAGGTATTCCAGCGGGATCAGGCCGCCGAGGTCGGCCATCAGGGTCATCACGTCGACCGGACCCTCGGCGTCGATACGCATCGCGATCTCGGGGTCGTCGAATGCCATACCGGCAAGTGCGGCAACGGTATACGGGCCGTACGCGACGTTCTTGCGGGGTAGTTCGAGGGGTTTGGTGTTGCGGACGATGGCGCACCCCACATGCCCGCGCAGCACCTCGGTGGTCATGGTGACGCGTTCGCCGTCGACCTCGGCGACCCACTGGTGCTGTTCGTCGGCGACGAGGATCGCGCCGTCGTTGAATTCGACTTCGTAGCATGGGCGTTCGGTCATCACGTCGGTGGCGGCGACCACCCGAGTGGGGCGGCCGTCGGCGTCGAGCAGCTGGTCACCGACCGAGACCCGGCCCATCGTCGTCCAGCCGTTCGGGGTGGGCAGCGGGGTGTCGAGGGCGAGCGCTTTGCCGACACCCGGTCGGGCGGCGACGATGATCATCTGGCCCGGATGCAGGCCGTTGGTCAGTTTGTCGAGATCGGCGAATCCCGTGGGAACGCCCAGTGACAGGCCGCCGCGGGAGGCGATGGAGTCGATCTCGTCCATCGTCGGCTGCAGCAGTTCTTCCAGCGGCACGTAGTCCTCGGCGGTGCGCCGTTCGGTGACCTCGTACACCTCGGCCTGCGCCCGGTCGACGACCTCGGCGACGTCCTGGCCGTCGGCGCCCGCATAGCCGTACTGGACGATCCTGGTGCCGGCCTCCACCAGACGGCGCAGGATCGCCTTCTCAGCGACGATCTCGGCGTAGTAGCCGGCGTTGGCCGCTGTCGGGACCGTGGAGATGAGGGTGTGCAGGTAGGGGGCGCCGCCGATCTTGCGCAGCTCGCCGCGACGCTCGAGTTCGGCCGACACGGTGACCGCGTCCGCGGGCTCACCCTTGCCGTAGAGCTCCATGATCGCCTCGTACACGGACTGATGGGCGGGGCGGTAGAAGTCGCCCGAACGCACCCGCTCGATGACGTCGGCGATCGCGTCCTTGGAGAGCATCATGCCGCCGAGAACGGACTGCTCGGCCGTCAGATCCTGCGGTGGCTGCCGGCCGAAGTCCTGCTCCCGTGGAGCCTCCTCCGAAGCGGAACCCTGCCCGCGATCATCGTCAACTCCCACGTGCCAAACCCCTCGTACTGCGCGCCGGACTCACATCCGGCCTGTCCCGACTGTTCCGGCGCGAACCGGAACCTTCGTGCCCCGACGATTCAGGCCCCCGATCGGTTGTGACGCGGTCTGCCGAAACACTTCGGGAGACATTAGGCGCTGCCGGGCGGCCCACTCAACCGGGGCTGTGCACAGGGTTGTTGACTGCCTGTGCACTATGTGTGCAGATGGCGGAGAAGGTTGTGCACACAGTGGGGAGAAGCTGGGGAATTCTGCCGAACTGTTCCGTCTTTTCGCAGGTCACAGCGTTAGAGAGTTTCCACAGGAGAAAATTGTCGATCACGCGGCGTGTCGGGATAACGTCATCGGGCGTGTCTTCCACCGGTCTGGACAACCACATGACGGCGTCGGGTCGCTGAATACTCCATGCCGGTAGTGCACAGGGTCACCGAACGCGTCAGGACGTGCGGGACATCCGCTCCAGCAAGATCGCGCGGGCAGCGGGCCAATCGTCGTCGGTCATCGCGTACTGCGCCGTCGTCCGCCATCCGGTGACATCCCCCGTCGCTCCGCTCGCGCCGAACCGCCGGTGCTTACGCAGCAGACCCTCGAAGGTGGCGCCGAGCTTGGCGATCGCCGCCCGTGACTGCGCGTTCGACTCGTGGGTGTGCCAGACCACCCGCACCGCGCCACAATCCTCGAACGCGTGCTTGAGGAGGAGGTACTTGGCGGTCGGGTTGACCGTCGTGCCCTGGGCATCGACAGCGTAGAAGGTGTAGCCGATCGACGTCGACAGGTTGGCCGCGTCGATCTCGTAGAAGCTGGTGGAGCCGAGGATGCGGCCGGTGGAGTTGTCGACGACGGCGTAGGCGACGCGGTGTTCGGGGTCGGCCAGGGACTTCTCGATCCAGTCCCTCGCCGACGCGATGTCGGTGGGTGTGCCGCTGGTCCAGCGGTAGGGTTCGGGGTTGTCGACGACCTGGGCGAGTTGTTCGGCGTCATCTAAGGTGAGGGGGCGCAGGGTGATTTGTTCTGCTACCAGTTCGTTAGTGCCTAGCCAGATGCTCATCACTGCCTTTCTACTGCATTCAGAGATTCGTGAATTACGTTGGGAACCTTATGTCGCCGGACCCAACGCGTCCCTCCCTCCTTCGTCACTTCGGCCTCAGGGATCAAGAAGCGCCCCCGACACCAACCCGGCGTCCACCGGGATCACGATGGGATCCCGGACACCTATTTCGCGACCAGTCGAGATCAAGAGGATTGGCCGACTGAGGATTTCGGGGTGAGCATCGAGCGGAGTGGTTCTCGGGGTGGGGATTTCACGAACGTGAAGATCAGGTAGGTGAGGACCACTGCATGGACCCAGACTCCGAAGTTGACGCCGCCGATCACCCACCACTTCATGTCCGAGCCCGACGTGTAGATGCCGAACAGACGGAAAATGGTGACGTCGAGGACGAAGTCGGCGATCAGGTAGGCGACGATGACCGGCCACCTGATCTGCAGCAGCACGAAGAACGGCAGTATCCACAGTGTGTACTGGGGTGAATGGACCTTGTGGAAGAGCATGAAACCGGCCAGCATCGACGCCGCGACACCGATCCACGGGAACGTTCCCACCCGCTCGTAGTAGCGGCGGCCCAGGTGGATCGAGAGGGCGAACGCGGCCAGGATCAGCAGCGGGGACAGGACACCGACCAGACTGTTGTAGGTGCTGTTCTGGCCGCCCGTGAAATGACGTAGGCCCCAGTACCAGATCGAGTTGGTGTCGACGTCGGCCTTGCGTTGGCCCTGGAACGACAGTGCCGCCTTCCAGCCGTCGAAACCGAGGATCATGAACGGGAGCTGCACGGCGATCACCGTGATCGTGGCGGCGGCGATGGTCCACGTGGCGCCGGTCCAGTCGAGGGTACTTCGGGTGGGGTTCGAGGTGGCTGCGTCAGGTGGGGATGGTCGCCGGACCCTTCGTGACCCTCGCTCCTTCGTCGCTTCGGCCTCAGGGATCAAGATGTTTGGTCGCGCATCCGTCTCTTCGGCCACAGGGGTCAAGATGTTTGGTCGCGCATCCGTCTCTTCGGCCACAGGGGTCAAGATGTTTGGTCGCGCATCCGTCTCTTCGGCCACAGGGGTCAAGATGCCTCGTCGCACATCCGTTGATTCGCTCTCAGTTGCTATGAGGGTGGCCCGGCCCTTTGGCCCTTCGCCGCGGGTGAGGACGTATAGGGCGAGGGGGAGGACGAAGAGGCCGGGATAGATCTTGAGGCAGAAGCCCAGTGCCAGGAGGATCGAGGCGAGAATCGCGCTGGTACGCAACGACAATCGTCGTCGACCTGTTTTCGTGCTGGTGCCCGCACCCCAGGCCATCACCGCCACCGCCCCGACAGCCGTTGCGGTGACCGGCAATTCCCAGTTGTGGAACGAGTACAGCACCAAAGGTGGTGTGGCAGCCCAGAACAGCACCCACCAGCGCACCATCAACGCCAACAGCACCGTGATCGCCAGACCGAACGGGACCAGCAGCCACACCGAATGCTGAAAGAACTCGGTATCGGTGTGGGCGCCGATCGCCCCGAGCCACATCAGCATCCCCGACAGCACCGGATATTCGACGACGCCGCCGAACAGCTTTCCGTCGGCGTTGATGCCGCCGTGAATGTACGGGAATATGTGTTCGTCGATTCCGCGGCCCCGCCACAGGAACATCAGGTCCGAATAACAGGGCACCACGGCGTCCGGGTCGCCGACCGGCCAATGCGAACTACGGCCACCCTCCAGAAACGGCGGCCCACCGCATTTGACCTTGACCAGATACGACCAATACATCAGCAGCGACGTCAGCAGCAGCGACACCACGACGATGACCGCGGTCTCGCCGCGGCGCGACAGGGACGTGCGCCCGACTCGCAGAACAGGTTGAAAACTGACGTCGAGCATACGCTACAGGGTAGGTGGTGGACGCGCGATTTCGCAGGTCAGGGGTTGACCGTGTATCTTGGGGCGGTTGCCGACGCAGGCGACCCTCCTGCCACGGACAGTCCGTGGCCGACCTAGCCCATAGGAGGTGATGTGGTCATATGCGTCACTACGAATTGATGGTCATCCTCGATCCCAGTCTGGACGAGCGCACCGTCGCCCCTTCACTCGATACCTTCCTCAACGTTGTCCGCAACGACGGTGGAAAGGTTGACAACGTCGACGTCTGGGGCAAGCGCCGTCTTGCCTACGAGATCGCCAAGCACAGCGAGGGCATCTACGCCGTCATCGATCTCAACGCCGAACCCGCCACCGTCAACGAGCTCGATCGTCAGCTCAAGCTGAACGACTCGGTGCTGCGGACCAAGGTTCTGCGCAAGTAATCCTGGGCGGGCGGTTGTGGATAACCGCCCGATCGCACCCGGATTTGTCGTACCCACGTTCTAGGGTGGAAACCAACTCCACAACAGAGCAGGTGCGGCTCGACCTTCGAGTGCACACTCACGACACGAGGGGACTCCCATGGCAGGCGACACGGTCATCACCGTCATCGGCAACCTGACCGCCGACCCGGAACTGCGGTTCACACCGTCCGGCGCGGCAGTTGCCAACTTCACGGTGGCATCCACACCGCGCACCTTCGACCGTCAGACCAACGAGTGGAAGGACGGCGAAGCGCTGTTCCTCCGCTGCAACATCTGGCGCGAGGCCGCGGAGAACGTCACCGAAAGCCTGGTCAAGGGCACCCGAGTCATCGTGCAGGGACGACTCAAGCAGCGCTCCTACGAAACCCGCGAGGGCGAGAAGCGCACAGTCGTCGAACTCGAGGTCGATGAGATCGGTCCCTCGCTGCGATACGCCACCGCCAAGGTCAACAGGGCCTCGCGCGGCGGCGGAGGCGGCGGTGGTTTCGGATCCTCCGGCGGCGGCGCGAGCCGCGGCGGCGGATCGAACCAGCCGGTGGCCGACGATCCGTGGGGCTCTGCCCCCGCGAGCGGATCGTCGTTCAGCGGCGGGGACGACGAACCCCCCTTCTGATATTCGGCGGACACCGGGCAGCTGCCCGGCTCACCCGCAATGCATAACTGGAGCATCCATTGGCTAAGCAAAAAGGCCGGAAGGTCCGCGTCGAAAAGGTCACCAAGACCAAGGCGTGCACCTTCTGCAAAGACAAGAAGACTGCCATCGACTACAAGGACACCGCACTGCTGCGTCGTTTCCTGTCCGACCGCGGCAAGATCCGTTCGCGGCGCGTGACCGGCAACTGCGTGCAGCACCAGCGCGACGTCGCCGTGGCAGTGAAGAACTCGCGTGAGGTGGCCCTGCTGCCCTTCACCTCGACCAGCCGATAAGCGGGAGGACTGACATGAAACTCATCCTCACCGCCGCCGTGGAGAACCTCGGCGAAGCAGGCGACACCGTCGAGGTCAAGGACGGCTACGGCCGCAACTACCTGCTGCCCCGCGGCCTGGCCATCAAGGCCACTCGTGGCGCCCAGAAGCAGGTCGACGACATCCGTCGCGTCCAGGCCGCCCGCGAAGTCCGCGGCGTGGAGCACGCCAACGAGATCAAGCAGGCCCTCGAAGGCCTCGACGCCGTCTCGCTGACCGTGAAGACCCACGACTCGGGCAAGCTGTTCGGTTCGGTCACCGCGGCCGACGTTGCCGGCGCCATCAAGTCGGCCGGCGGACCCGCCGTCGACAAGCGCAACCTGGAGCTTCCCAAGGCCCACATCAAGGCCACCGGCAGCTACCCGATCGTCGTCAAGCTGCACCCGAGCGTCACCGCGAAGGTTCAGCTGGCCGTCGTCTCCGCCTGAGCGTCGGCGTCTGACACACAGCTCCGCCGGTCACCCTCACCAAGGTGACCGGCGGAGTTCTTTGTATGGGTCAGAATGTCTGAGTGGGACCGGACTCGTCCTCCACGACCTCGATCACGCACCGGTCGGCGCCGGGCCGCACGTAGACAGTGCCGGTGAGCGTTCCCGACTTGGACGTGACTCCGGCCCTGGTGGTCACCTTGACCGAATAATGCACCGGTATCCGCGAGCCCGACGCCTCCCCGGACATCACCTCGACGGACGGCGTGCCGTCGGTCTGCGACGACACCTGCAACTCGTCGAGGACCGCGAGCCCGTTGCGCGCATCGGACTTGTCGGGCGAATCGTCGCAGTAGGTGTCGATGGCCTGCTCGTACCGGCTGGTGTTACCCGGCGAGAACGTGCTGCTGTTGACGATGAACTCCCGTACGAAAGCCTCATGGTTCTGGGCCGGGGTATCACTGCCCGCGGCGACAGGGTCCTTCGTCGGCGACGACCCATCGTCGTCACCGCTCACGAGGACGAACACGAAAGTCACAACCAAGACCACCAGTCCCGCACCGATTCCCAGCGCCAACCAGAGTCCGCCGCCGCCACGTTTGGGTGGCGGCCCGGGCGGATACTGCCCCGGCGTGTAGCCGTGGGCAGCCTGCTGGGCCGGGCCGAAGGGCTGGGCTGCGCTATACGGCTGGGCTACGCCGGGATAGGGCTGAAACGGACCCTGCTGCGGAGACACGCCGGGACCGAACCCGGGTCCCGACCGACCAGGCGGCGTGCCACCGTACGGTCCCGGTCCGGAAAAAGTCATACAGCCACCCTAGCCGCGAAGAACCGGCTGGACCCTCCCAAGCTACACCGGTTGAATGGTCCTGGCCGACCCAGGCAACCAGCAATGGAACTACTCGACGGACGGCCCCGACAGCGAGTTCTCCGGTGCGATCGGGTCCACCGGCACCGGCCATGCCTCGACGACCTGCCTCGCGCGGCGCCTGCTCCACTTACCCATCCGGTCGGTCGCACCGTCGAGGACCCCACCCGCGGGATCGTCAAACCGCACCCCACTCCCGGCGCCGTAATCGTTCGGCCCGCTCGCTACGCTCCCGGCGCCGCATCCATTCGGCCCACTCGCTACGCTCCCGGCGCCGGTCCGCACGAGGTCGTCCTCCGGATGCCAGATCTGCCACACGACCACGACGCACAGGGCGACGACCATCAGACCGCGGACCACCACTGCGACGGTGAACCATTCTTCGGGAAGCCAGCGACGCTCGGGGTCGAGAAACAGCGTCATACGCGGAATCCACACCAGCGCGTCGATGGCCATCCAGGCGAACAGCAACCGCGTGTGCGGAATGGCCAGCACCGCCAGCGGTACCAGCCACAGGGAGTGCTGCGGACTCCATGCTTTGTTGATCAGCAGGAAGCCGGCGACCGCAAGGAAGGCCAGCTGGGCGACGCGCGGGCGTGTCGGTGCTCGCAGGACGACGACGGCCAGAGCGATCGCGAGTACCACCGCTCCCAGCAACGACACCGCATCGAGCAGGTCATTGTTCCACGTGAAACCAATCGAATCGGACAGGATGCGATAGACCGAGTCTGGGTCGGCCCCCCGGTCGGAGTTGTAGCGGAAGTACTCCAGCCACCCGGACGGATAGAAGATCACGATCGGCAGGTTCACGGCCACCCACGCGCCCACCGCGCCCAGCGCCGTCCTGGTGAACTCCCGCACTGTCCCCGCACGCCAGCACAGCAATAACAGAACGAGCAGCAGAACCAGTGGATACAGTGTGACGGCTGTCCCGAACCCGATGAACACCCCCGCGAGCCACGGTTTCCTGCGAGACCAGGACAGCAATGCGAGCGCGACGAAGCCGGTGGCGATGGCATCGAAGTTGGTGAACGCGTGCACCAGGACCAGCGGCGACAGCGCCGCGATCCACGCCGACCAGATCCGGGCCCGCGCGGTAAGGGCGGTGGCCCAGATGGTGATCAACCAGAAGGCGAGCAATCCCAGGGCTGCGATGTCGAAGTAGCCGACGGTCACATACGGTGCGGGGATTCCCCAGTTGTCGTGCGCGGCGGCCCACCACTGGGCGAGCTTGGCCGCCCCATACATGTACAGCCCGGTGAGCACCGGATACTCCATGTACCGCTTGACCTGTTCGCCTTCGCCCGCTTTCGCGCCGGGGTCGGAGTTCTCGTGCCAGAACGTCTTGTAGGGGAAGGTGTTGCCCCGGTCGAGCTTCTCCGCTTGGTACAGAGCGAGGACGTCGGAGTAACAGAGATTGGTGAACTGACGCTGGTTGTCGTTGGTCAGCCGCGTCTCGGTGCCGGCGGACGTGGTGGTGCTGCTCGTCTGCAGGCAGGCCGCCTTGCCGAACCAACTCAGCGCCGTCACGCACAGCGCAAGGGCAAGCAGCACTCGCAGCGGGGTCACCCAACGGCTGCGTCCCACCGCGGCGTGCCGCCCCAGACCACCGCCGACCATCGTGGCCGCGCCGGCGGGCACGCCGTCGTTCCACGTCGGGACCACCCGGTCGACGAGCGTCCGGTCATCGACGGCGTACGGTCGCGGCGACACGTAACCGCCCCCGGCGTCCACCTCTACCGGGCCGGGCCCGACCGAGTCCGTCCGGTGTGCGTCCACATCGTTCGACGACAACCCGGCGTCCGTCACCGCACCACTACCTGTGCGCTCACCATCGATCAGGGGAAGGGTGCCTCGACGCCGTCGTTGCCGGCGATATCGCCGCCACCGGTACCACCTGTGCCACCGCCGGTGCCGCTGTTGTCGCCGCCCACGTTGTTGTTGCCCGCGCCGGTGCCGTCATCACCGCCGGTACCTCCCCCGTTTCCGAAGTTTCCGCCACCGGGAACCGTCACGGTCACACCCGGCGCGAGCGTCACGCCGCCATTCTCGTCGACCGTCGGCATCTGCGGCCGATAGCGGGTCGGGCTGCGCTGAGTGGTCGTCTCGGGCGTGTCGTAGTACGTCTGGGTCGGGGTGGTATACGTGACCGGCGGCGGCTCGTACGGAATGCCTGCCTGGCCACCGACTGCGTCGGGCTCGGGGAAGTCCTCGAGCTCGTCGCCGTCGAGCGCCCCGTCCATCGCGGCCTTCCAGATCTGCGCGGGCAGACCGCTGCCGTAAATATTCGAGCCGCCGTAGTTCAGCAGCGCGGTGCCCTTGTCGGTGCCCACCCACACCGCGGTGGACAGCTGCGGCGTATAGCCGACCATCCAGGCGTCCTTGTTGTTGCCGGTGTCGCCGAGCTGCGCGGTGCCGGTCTTGGCCGCGGACTTACGCGCGCCGAAATTCGGATCGTAGAGCGAATTGCCGTTGGAGTACGCGGCGATCGGCACAAGCGCGGCGGTCACGTTGTCGGCGACCTTGGCCGCGAACACCCGCTTGCCCTTGTTCTGCTTGTGTTCATAGAGCACGACACCGTCAGCGGTCTCGACCTTCTGCACGAAGTACGGTTCGCGGTAGATGCCGGAGGCGGCGAGTGTGGCGTACGCGGACGCCATGTCGATGACCCGCGACGGGTACTGACCGAGAACCACGCCACCCTCGGGCTTGCCGTTCTTCTCCACCAGTGTGTGTTCGATGGTGCCGAAGCTCTCGGCGACACCGGCCTTGTGCGCGGCAGCGGCCACATCCGAGGCCCCGTGCTTGAGGTCCATCATCAGCCGGTAGTACACCGTGTTGAGCGACATCTTCATCGCCGTGGCGAGGTTGCAGCTGCCACAGCTCTCGCCGTCGGAGTTGTTGACCGTGAGCCCGCCCGGCGCGTCGTAGGGTGAGGAGTCATACACCTGGGACAGCGGAATGCCCTGTTCGAGGGCCGCGACCAGCCCGAACACCTTGAACGACGATCCGGTCTGCAGACCCGCCTGCGAGTAGTCCCAGCCCTGACCGTCGTTGCCGCCGAAGTAACCGCGCACCGCACCGGTCTTGGGTTCAATCGACACCACGGCGTCGCGCAGGTTGTCCGGTTCGCCTTCGAGCTTTCCGTTGGCGGCCTTGACGGCGGCATTCTGTACCTGCGGATCGATCGTGGTGGTGATCTTGAGGCCTTCGGTGCGGATCTCCTCGTCGGTGACGACCCCGAGCCTGGTGAGCTCCTCGACCACCTGCCGTTTGATCAGGCCGTTGGGTCCGGGGGTGACTTCACCGTTGCTCTTGGGTGCGGTCCTGACCCTGGGGAACTTCTGCGCGGCCCGGTCGGACGGCGACATCGCGCCGATGGTGACCATGCCGTCGAGCACGTAGTTCCAGCGGATCTTCGCCGCATCCTCGTCGACGGCCGGATCGAGATAGGACGGCGACCGGATGACGCCGGCGAGGAGCGCACCCTCGGCCGGGGTGAGCTTCTGGACAGGTTTGCGGAAGTAGGCCTGCGACGCCGCCGAGATGCCGTACGCGCCGCGACCGAAGTAGATGGTGTTGAGGTAGGCGGCCATGATGTCGTCTTTGGTCCACTCGTTGGACATCTTGGTCGCGATCGCGAGTTCCTTGAACTTGCGCTTGTAGGACACCTCGTTGCCGACGAACGCGTTCTTGACGTACTGCTGGGTGATGGTCGAGCCGCCGCCGGCGGTATCGTCGCTGGTCAGCTTGCCTTTGACGGCTCGGCTCAGACCGCGGATGGAAAAGCCCGAGTTGGTACGGAACTCGCGGTCCTCGGCGGCGATCACCGCGTCCTGCACCCAGACCGGGACGTCGGAGATCTTGACGTCGGTGCGGTTGCCGTCCTCGGGCACGATCCGCGCGATGGTCCGGCCCTTGCTGTTGACGATCGTCGACACCTGGGCCTGTTTGATGTCGCCTGGGGCGGGGACGTCGGTGCCGACGTAGACGCCGAGGAAGGCCACCACGGCGACGATCAGGCCGACGGGAACGATCGCGGCGACGATGCCGATGGCCCATGCCAGTTGCCGGTAGCCTGCGTGGCGGGTGCCACCTCCGGATCCCGATGGACGCGACGGACCCTTCGTGCTGCTCATGTCAACCTTCCCGACCGTCCGGCACCACGCCGTCGGTCGTCTATCTCCCCAGCGTTTCACCGTAGCCGTCTATCGCGCGGGTGCCACTGAATCAGTTACCACTGTGACGTACTCGACCCGCGCAGAGCAAAGACCGGTGCAGCCGGTCACGGCCGGAGCGACCGGTGTGACCTACTTGGCGACTCTGCGCCCGCGGGTCGATCTCGGTGGCAAACCCGCAACGTACGACTGCACCAAATGGTTCCAGCTGCATGTTCGGCAGACCTCGACGACGTGCACGGAGAACTCCTCCGCGGTGCCGGCGAGGCGGGCGATCTCTTCGGTTGTCCGGGCCGATCCCGATACCTGGCCGAGTTTGTCGCCGAACACCCAGGACACCAGCGTGACCTGCTCTTTCCTGCAAATCGGGCACAGCGTGGGCGACGGGCGTCCGTGGAATTTCGCGGCGCGCAGCAGATAGGGACTCGCGTCGCAGACGTCGGCGACGGCGCGACGGCCCGAGTGGACCTCAGCGAGCCGGGCCTTGCGCTGCAGGGCGTAGTCGATGATCTGGCGTTGCACGCATTTCAGCGTACGTGGTCGGCGGTTCCGGTGCCCCGGTACGGGCCGTTGCGATGGGAGTACCGGGACGACGGCTCGGATGCCGTTACCGCGGTCACAGCAATGCCACAGGAGCGTCGTACAACACGACACGTCGACCCGATGTGGACACAGAACATATCGGTGCGATACATTCACCATCACATCGGCGCGAGGTGTCGTGCCGAGCTGTCAGACCGACGTCCTTATTGACCGACGTACTTGTTGACCGACGTGATGAGAGGGGTGACCGGAGTGCTCGAACTCGCCATCCTCGGGTTGCTCATCGAATCCCCGATGCATGGCTACGAGCTACGCAAGCGGCTCACCGGTCTCCTCGGCGCGTTCCGTGCCTTCTCGTACGGCTCGCTGTATCCCACTCTCAAGCGGATGCAGACCAGCGGGCTGATCGACGAGACGGTCGGACCGCTCGGACCCAAGGTCCGGCGGGCACGCCGCGTCTACCAGCTCACCGACGCGGGCCGCGAACGCTTCGCCGAACTCGTCGCCGATACGGGTCCGCAGAACTACACCGACGACGGTTTCGGCGTCCACCTGGCGTTTTTCAGCCGGACACCGGCCGTTGCCCGGATGCGGATCCTGGAGGGCCGTCGTCGTCAGGTCGAGGAACGCCGAGAAGGGCTCCGTGAGCTCATCGGACGTTCCAACCGATCCGGCGACCGCTACACCCGACAACTGCATGAACTGAGCCTCGAATCGAGCGAACGCGAAGTGCGCTGGCTCAACGAGCTCATCGCGGCCGAGGCGTCGGACACCAACAGTCCCGACACCGCGTACACCGCGACCACTGACCGGAGGCCTGCCGACCTCCACGAAACGGACTCACAGGAGAGCCGTGTCCGGGGCGTCGCAGCCCCATCCCAGAAGGAGCCGGTTCCGCAGCAGTACGCTGTGGCGCCGCGAGAAGAAGGAGAACCCGACCGTGGGTGAGTCCAATAAGGTGCGCGTAGCCATCGTGGGCGTAGGAAACTGCGCCTCATCCCTGGTTCAGGGCGTGCAGTACTACAAGGATGCCGACGAGAATTCGACCGTTCCCGGTCTGATGCACGTTAAGTTCGGCCAGTATCACGTGCGCGACGTCGAGTTCGTCGCCGCGTTCGACGTCGACGCCAAGAAGGTCGGCTTCGACCTCTCCGACGCGATCTTCGCCAGCGAGAACAACACCATCAAGATCGCCGACGTGCCGCCGACCGGCGTCACCGTCTCGCGCGGCCACACCCTCGACGGCCTGGGCAAGTACTACCGCCAGACCATCACCGAGGCCGACGGCGAAGGTGTCGACGTGGTGCAGGCACTCAAGGACGCGCAGGTCGACGTCCTCGTCAGCTACCTGCCCGTCGGTTCCGATCAGGCCGACAAGTTCTACGCTCAGTGCTGCATCGACGCGGGCGTCGCCTTCGTCAACGCACTGCCCGTCTTCATCGCCTCCGACCCGGAGTGGGCACAGAAGTTCCGCGACGCCGGTGTGCCGATCGTCGGCGACGACATCAAGAGCCAGGTGGGCGCCACCATCACCCACCGCGTGATGGCGAAGCTGTTCGAGGACCGCGGCGTGGCCCTCGACCGCACCTACCAGCTGAACGTCGGCGGCAACATGGACTTCAAGAACATGCTCGAGCGTGAGCGTCTGGAGTCCAAGAAGGTCTCCAAGACCCAGGCCGTCACCTCCAACCTGACCGGTTCGCTCGCGGGCAAGGTGCACGACAAGAACGTGCACATCGGCCCGTCGGACCACGTCGAGTGGCTCGATGACCGCAAGTGGGCCTACGTCCGCCTCGAAGGCCGCGCCTTCGGTGACGCCCCGCTGAACCTGGAGTACAAGCTCGAGGTGTGGGACTCCCCCAACTCGGCCGGCATCATCATCGACGCCGTCCGCGCCGCCAAGATCGCCAAGGACCGCGGCCTCGGTGGCCCGATCCTCCCGGCCTCGGCCTACCTGATGAAGAGCCCGCCGGAGCAGATCGCCGACGATGTCGCGCGTGCGCAGCTCGAAGCGTTCATCATCGGCGCCGAGTAATTCTCTGCCGCTGACAACAGCCGCGTGAGTACCTTCCGGGGTACTCACGCGGCTGTTGTCGTCGACCGGGACGTCACCTGATTTCAGGGATGCACCAGCCGCCTTGTTGGGAGCCGACGAGGAAGGATCGCTTGCGGTTGTCGACGGTGCCGGTGACGCGGATCAGTTCAGAGCCTTC
Source organism: uncultured Gordonia sp. (assembly GCF_937858515.1). NCBI lineage: Bacteria > Bacillati > Actinomycetota > Actinomycetes > Mycobacteriales > Gordoniaceae > Gordonia > uncultured Gordonia sp. The sequence continues at coordinate 16,719 of NZ_CALLZT010000080.1, forward strand.
GCGGGCAGCCCGGAAGCTGTTCGCGTCGTAGCCGCCCACCTTCCCGAGCGCCTTTGATACCGACGGGACGACGGGGTGGCCCATCTGGGTTTCCCAGTTGCGGTTGATCTGCGGCAGGCAGGTCAGCGGGTAGGTGGTCTCGGTGTCGGCGGAGTTGACCGGTTTGCCCTGGGCACGGCGCAGAGCGCGTTGCACGATCCAGACTGCCTGCGATGATTTCTCATCGAAGTTCTTCGCGACGTCGGCAACCGGACACGGATAGTCCGATTTCAGTTCGGTGTGCGCGAAGTGCAGCTGCCCGGCGCCGGACTTCCAGCGCATTCCGAACTGGGTTTGGGTACCCGGTGTTTCAAGGATGTTCTTGATGGCCCTGACCTGTGAGTATTCGGTGGCGACGACGGCAGGGCTGAGGGTCCAGCACTTGCGTTTGAGGTCGGCGATACGTCCGGCCGCGACGTCGTCGGCCCACTTCTGGACACGCTGCGCACCGTCGGCGGGCCGGGTGCCCACGTTGACGCGGATCGTGACCTTCGCCGGGCCGATGTTCTCGGCGGCCGGCGCGGTGCTCGCACCGGTGACGACCGTAGCGCTTGCGGTGGGCGGTGCCGATGACGATGTGCTGTTGTCGTCGCACGCCACTGGCAGGAGGGCGGCCACGATAAGGACCGATGTGCGTGCGAACCGTTTCATAACGGTCTACTTTGCGCCCGAGTACGCGACACATCAAGGAATCGTCGTTCGGGTGGTGTACCGCCCGACTACCGTAGGGGCGTGGGCGACAAGCGCTGGGTGGCGACCGGACCGGCCGGGTTGGCCGACTTCGCGTTCATCGACGTCGACGTCCCGCCGCCCGGCCCGGGTGAGGTCACCATCGCAGTCCGCGCCGCCGGGGTGAATCCCGCTGACCTCAAACATGTTTCCCGCGCCACTGAGTTCCCGGCGCCGGTCGGCTACGAGGTGTCCGGGGCGCTTTCGGCGATCGGACCGGACACCGAGATCGCCTCGGGCAGCTGCGCTGTCGGCGATGAAGTGCTGGCGTTCCGAGTCAGCGGCGGCTACGCGACATCGCTGACCGTGCCCGCCGGGAAGGTGTTCGCCAAACCCGCTGTGCTCGACTTCTCCGAAGCGGCGAACCTGCTGCTCGCCGGTACCACCGCCGCCGACCTGCTCCGCGTCGCCCGCGTCACCAACGGCGACACGATTCTGCTGCACGCGGCGTCGGGCGCAGCGGGTGTGGCAGTACTGCAACTTGCCCGCAGGGTCGGTGCGAGGGGCATCGGAACAGCAGGACCCGCCGGTCTCGCGCGCGTCAAACGCTTCGGCGGCATCCCCGTCCTGTACGGCGAAGAACTGCTCACCCGAATCGAAACCGCTGCACCACAAGGCATCTCTGTCGCATTGGACGCCGCCGGCACCGACGAGGCCATCGACGCCTCCCTATCCCTCGTCTACGACCGCACCCGAATCGTCACAATCGCCGCGCCCGCCCGCGCCGCAGACGACGGATTCGTCGCCATCGGTGGCAACCAGCCCGAATCCATGGCCTTCCGCGACGACATCCGCGCCGAACTCGTCCAACTCGCCGAACGCGGCGAACTGGTGGTCCCTATCGCGCGCACCTATCCGCTCGGCCAGGCCATCGACGCGCTGGAGTTGGTGGCGGCGGGGACGGCGGGCGGCAAAATTGCGCTGTTCACCGGATCTGACCTGGATCCGTGATTAGTGGCTGGTTACCGGCGAGTTTAGACGACGAAGGTGCTTGTCCTGGTAGATGATTGGGTTGTCGAAGTCCAATAATCGTCTATCCGGGAGAAGCACCTTGTCGGTGAAGAGTGTACGTCGTGGTGGTGGCCGGGCCAAGTGCGGCGGGAAAATGTGTCGGCGGGTGCGGCGGGTGCGGTTCGGGGCGCCGGATGCGTCGTTGACCGGGCGGGCGGGGATGGTCGCGGTCGGTGAGTTCGTGGACAAACTTGGTGTGGTGGCGGCTCTCGATACCGCGATCGGGGCTGTCAAGAGGCGCGATCGCGGTATGTCGGCGGGGCAACTGCTGGTGGGAGTGGCTTCGGCGCAGTTGGCCGGGGCCGGGTTCTGGGCTCATCTGGATGAGCAGCGCACTGATCAGGTGGTGGCTGAGGCGTTGACGGTGCCGATCCCGGCCTCGACGACCGCGATGGGGGTGGCGGCCCGCTTTGATGAGCAGCATTTCTCTGCGGTGGAGGCTGGTGTGGCCGAGGTTGTCGATCGTGCGGTGGCGATGATGAGCCCCGAACGCCGTGACCGGCTCGCCGCCGCGGTGACCACGGATCTGGACTCCTCCGATGTGGAGGTTTACGGACGCCGGAAACAGGGTGTGGCCTACAACTATTGCGGGCAGCGGTGCGGACGTCCGCATCTGGCGAGTTGGGCCGAGGCCGGACTCACCGTGGCCGCGGATCTGATGGCCGGCAACGCCGATGTGCGGCCGGTGGCCGCCGGGCTGCTGGGCCGGGCGTTGGCCGCGATACCGGCCCCCATCCGGGAATCAGCGCAGCAGGCGGGCACGCTGCGGGTCCGCGCCGATGCCGGGTACTTCACCGCCGAGC
>NZ_CALLZT010000081.1:0-6924 GCF_937858515.1 uncultured Gordonia sp.
ACCACCGCTGCTCCGACGCGGGGGCCGTTGGGGCCGGGGACGCTGGTGACGAAGGCGGCGTCGACGCCGTCGAGGGCGCGCAGTGCGGCCTGCACCTCGCTCGGGTAGACGGTGGCGCCGCTGACCTTGAACATGTCGTCGGAGCGGCCCTTGTAGAACAGGAAACCGTCGTCGTCGAATTGGCCGAGGTCGCCGGTGGGGTAGAAGCCTTCGGCGGTGAAGACGTCTTCGCGGGTGCGGCCGCAGATGCCCTGGAGGATGCGTTTGCCGCGCAACTGGATCTCACCCGACTCGCCGGGGCCCAGTGGTGCGCCGGTGACAGGGTCGGCGATCCGGACCTCCACTCCGTCGAACGGCTTTCCGCAACTGCCCCAGGCTGATTCGGGCATGTCCCGGTCGGCATGGAAACCGCAGTAGGGGCCGAAGGACTCGGTCATCCCGAACAGGTTGGCGCGGGCACCCGGACGGGGACGCAACTCTGGGGGGAGCAGCGCGGGCAGGCTGCCGTCGGCGATCGACGACAGATCCGCGCCTGTGTCGGCGGCCAGCGCGGCCACCGACACCGCCTGATCGGGCCAGCCCCGGAACAGTGTGACCTTCTCGGAGACAATGAGATTCAGTGTTGACTCGGGGGTCGGTACCTCCTCGGTCACCAGTGTGGCACCGGCGGACAGCGCCGACAGGACGCCCGCACCGAATCCGCCGACCCAGAAGAACGGCATCGGCAGATACAGGCGGGTGTCGGGGCCGACCAGACGAGCCTCCTGGCCCGACTGGACGGCAAACAGTGCACTCTCGTGAGAATGGTTGACACCCTTGGGGTTTCCACTGCTTCCGGAGGTGAAGATGGTGACCAGGGGATCGGCGGGTGTGACCGCCGAGGCAAGTCCGTCGACGATGCTCTCGGGGACGTCGGAACCGGAGGCGGTGAACAGTTCGTCAGGGGTCCACGCCGACCGTAGCGACGGTAGACGTCGTTCGAGGAGACGTTCGCCGCCGGTGGGCAGCACGTCGCTGCCGACCCATTCGGCCAGTTCGTCCAGGTACCGGTGGCCGCGGAACTCCTCGACCGTGATCAGCACCTCGACGCGGGCGGTGGCCAACTGGGCGTGCAGTTCCCGGGCCCGGAGCAGGGTGCTCAGCGGTACCAGGACGGCGCCGATCCGGGTGATTGCGAGCGAGAGCTGAACCCAGCGAACGGAATTGGGTGCCATCAGGGCGACGCGGGTGCCGGTCCCGATCCCGGCACCGATCAGCGTCGACGCCAGTTCCCTTGTGCTGGTGTCGAGTTGCTCGTAGGTGAGCCGTTCGTCCGGATCGATGACCGCGTCCTTGCCCGGGAAACGCCCGGCCGCATCGCGGATCAGCGCGTCGACGGTCAAAGGTCGTTCGGGCTTGACGAGTCGGCTCATCGGGTCGCTCCGGCGAGCTGGTCCCGGACGGCCCGCAGATCGGCCTTGCCCGAAGGCGTGCGGGGAATGGTGTCGACGATGACCAGTTCGGTGGGCACCTCGTACCGGGCCAGTCTGCTGCCGAGATGGGCGAGGATGTCCTCGGTGGTGGCAGTGGAACCGGGCCGCAGTTCGACGACGGCGGCCGGTGTTTCGCCCAGCCGATCGTCGGGGCGGCCCACCACCGACGCGCCGGCCACGGCCGGATGTGATTCGATGGCGTCCCGCACGACGTCCGGGATCACCTTGAAGCCGCCGCGGATGATGGCCTGGTCGGCGCGACCCAGGATCCACAGGAAGCCGTCCTCGTCGAGCTTGCCGAGGTCGGTGGTGCGGATCCAGTCGGCGTCCGGTCCGAGCTGGCCGGGTTTGACCTCCAGCAGTCCCGGCTCGTCGGGCGCGAGGACGGTGCCGTCCTCGGTGACCACCCGCAATTGCGCACCGCCGGAGGCCCTTCCGACGCTGCCGCGCTTGTCCGCCCAGTACCGCTTGTGGTCGGGCAGCGACCAGCCGGCCACGCCGCCACCGAATTCGGTTGCCGCATAAGAGGTGAGCACGGGGATGCCGAACTTGTCGGTGAATGCCTCCGAATCCTCCACCGACAGTGGAGCGGTTCCGCTGGTGACCACCTTGATGCTCGCGAGGTCGTCGCGCGTGAGTTCCGAATGCAGCACCATCCGCACCGCCGTCGGCACCAGCGAGACCGCCTTCGGCCGGTGGGTGCGCACCGCGCGCGCCCACTCGTCGAGGTCGAACCGGCCCAGCAGCGCGAACGGCCGTGCGGCGACGATGCACTGGAGAATGCGGTAGATGCCGCCGATATGGACCAGCGGGGCGTTGACGATCGCCGCGCCGCTGCTCAGCTTGGTAGGCACCTCGATCCGCTTACCCGGTTCACCGAGCACGCTGTGCGCCAACATGTCGTAGCTCAGTTCGATGCGCTTGGGTGGTCCGGTGGTGCCGCTGGTGAGCATGTGCACCGCCACCGGCGACGACGCGTCCTCGGGAGACGGCTTCTCGGAGGCTTTCTCGGAGGCTTCGGAGACCTGCACCGGATCGGCCGGGATCTCCTCGAGCCGCACGACCGACGTCGCCGCGGACCCGGCGACCAGCTTGTCCAGATCCGGCCCGGTGCCGATGATCACCGGCAGTGCCAGCGCCGCGATGTCGTCGCGGGTCCGTTCGTCGCCACGGGACGGATTGATCACCACCACGGTGCCGCCCGCGAGCAGCACGCCGAGGAAGGCCGCGACGTGTTCGGGGGTGTTGCGCAACAGGATTCCGGCGCGCGGTGTGGGTTCGGGGTCGAGCCGGGTCACGAGTTCGGAGATCGACCCGGACAGGCCGGCGAGCTGCCCCCAACTGGTCCAGGTGCCGCCGAAGTCGATGGCCCCGGAATCGGGGTCGATGGCCAGAACCGAAGCGATATGGGCGGCGAGCGGGTGAGCTGTCATCAGCGGATCCTCGGTGAGGTCTTTGCCTGCGAGCCCTGCTCCTGCTGGGCCGCAAGCTCTTGTTTCGCAATGGGATTGCCGAGGCGGGTGTAGATCAGTCCCTGATCCATCGCGGCCCGGTACGGCTTGTCGAGCGATTCCCAGATCGCCTTCACGGTGCCCTGGGTGGCGGTCGGCGGCTTGTTCGCGATGGTGGCGGCGATCTCGTGGGCGCGCGACCACAGGTCTTCGCGGGCGGTGACCTCGGTGACCAGGCTGATCCGCAGCGCGGTCTGCGCACTGACCCGTTCGTCATTGCCCAGCAACGCGATCCGCAGACTTTCGGCCAGGCCCACCTTGCGCATCAGGCCCACCGGTTCGAGGGCGCACACCAATCCGGCGGTGACGTGGGAGTCGAAGAAGGTGGCCTCCTCCGAACAGATCACCACGTCGGCCTCGTTGATGAAATACAGTGCGCCGGCGGTACACATGCCTTGCACCGCAACCACAACCGGCTTCCACATCTTCTGCCACTTCGGGCTGAGCAACTCACCCGGATCCTCGTGATTCCACACGATCTCGGGCTGCCCGTACGACGAACGCACATCGAGCCCGGCCGAGAACGCCCGGTCACCGGCGGCGCGCAGCACCACCGCGTGCACCCGGTCGTCCGCCTTTATCAGCGCCCATACATCGCGCATCTCGTGGCACATCAACCGGTTGAAGGTGTTCAGCGCATCCGGCCGGTTCAGCGTGATGGTGGCGACGTGCGCATCGGCGTCGACCTCGTACAGGATCGTCTCGAAGGTCGTGGTCATCGTGCCTGCCAGTTCGGTGCGCGTTTCTCCACGAACGCGCGCGGGCCTTCGAGCGCGTCCTCGGTGCGGGTGACGCGTTCGCGGAACGATTCGGCGAGCAGTTCCGCCTCGTGCATCGGCAGCCCGAGCGTCTTGTGGATGGCCAGCCGGGTACCGCGAACGGCAAGGGGCGCATTGGAGTTCACGATCTCGGCGATCTCCTTCGCGCGGGTCAGCAGATCCTCGTGCGGCACCACCTCGGTGACCAGGCCGAGTTCGTAGGCGCGCTCGGCGCTCATCCGTTCGTGCTTGCCCATGATCGCCATCCGCAGCGCGACCGAGCGGGGCAGCACCTTGGCCAGCCGCACCACCTCGCGCCCGGCGACCAGACCGATGCTCACGTGCGGGTCGAAGAACGTCGCCTTGTCCGAGCAGATGACGATGTCGCCGGTGGTGATCCAGTCCAGACCTGCGCCGCAACAGATTCCGTTGATGGCTGCGATGATCGGCTTGGCCATCGTCCGGAACGGGGGCGTGCCCTCCTGCGGTGCCTCCCACTGCTCGTACGTCGACAGGTAGGGACGTTCGTTGATCACTTTGCCGTCACCGGGGATCGCCTTGACGTCGGCGCCGGTGCAGAAGGCGCGGCCGTTGGCGGTGACGATGATGGTCCACACCTGATCGTCGTTCTCGGCGGCGTCGTAGGCGGTGCGTAGTTCGGTGATCATGAACGGGCTCAACGCGTTCAGGGCGTCGGGACGGTTCAGGGTGATGACGGCGGTGTGGCCCTCGACCTCGTAGATGATCGTCTCGAAGGTCAGCTCTGTGGACATCTGTGCTCTTTCGGTGTGAGTGCGGATATGGCTAGCGCCCGGTGAAATCCGGATCGCGGCGTTCCCGGAACGCTGCCAGGCCTTCTTTGAAGTCTGTTGTGCGGGTGGATAGTTCGAGAGCGTAGAGCTCGTTGTCCATCGAGGTGGGCAGATCCTGGTGCAGATTGGTGTGCAGGCAGTGCTTGGCCAGCCCGAACGCGACGGTCGGCCCGGAGGCCACCCGTGCCAGCAGTTTCTCGCTGACCCCGTCCACCTCCGACTCGGGCGCCGATGCGTGGATCAGTCCCCAGTCGGCGGCCTGCGCGCCGCTGACCTTGTCGCCGAGCAGCAGCATCTGCTTGGCCCGGGTCAGGCCGACCAACCGCGGCAGAAGCCAGGTGGATCCGGTGTCGGGGGTGAAGCCGCGGCTCATGAACGGCTCCCAGAACACGGCGTCGTCGGCGGCGACGGTGAAGTCGGCGGCCAGCGCCAGATTGCAGCCCAACCCGGCCGCCCAGCCGCGGACGGTGGCCACCACCGGCAGCTGGATGGTGGTGACGAGCTCGATGATGCGGTGCTGTGCGTGCGGTACCCGGCGGACCTGCTTGCCGGTGCGCGGACGTTCCCCACTTGCGGCGTTGCCCGACACCAGGTCGGCGCCCGCGCAGAAGTGCCCACCCGCGCCGCTGATGTGCACCGCGCGCAGCCCGTCGTCGGATGCGGCGTCGGTCAGCGATTGCACGACCCGCGACACCATGTCGTGATTGAGTGAATTGCGGGCCTTCGGCCGGTTGAACTTGATACGCAGGATCGCGCCGTCGCGATCTATCGCGATGTCATCGCTCGGTGGCGCCATGTCACTGGTGGCTGGTTCCTCGGACACCGGGAAACACCTGCCCTTCCGCCGGCCCGCTCGGGAACCGGCAACCTCTTGGATCAAGCGATGGCGCAGACGATACTGTTAGCGCTACGGTAGGCACTACTGTTAAGTCTCGTCCAAGTTAGCAACTAATGGTGGCCGGTGGGAACAGACCCGGCGGAAACGAGGGCACATGACATGCGCGCGGGAGGTGGCATATGAGTTCGGCGGCAGCTGACCAGCAGTCCGTCGTGGTCGCGGACGGCGAGCACACCGGGTATGCCAGGACCGGTCCGGGGATGGGCTTCGGGGAGGTGCCGCTGCCGCAGACCGTGGCGGCCGCCGCCTCGATTCGCAGGCTCACCGGCATCCTGCTGGCGCTTGAACAGCCCGACTCGATCGTCGACGACCTCGTCGCGCGGATCGACGCGGTGAGCGACAGGCTCACGGCGTTGCTGCCGGCAGACCTGGGGCCGCGGATCGGCGACCATCAATCGCCCGACCGGCGGATCTACCTCGATCACTCCCGTGACATCGGCGTCTACAACCCGGCCTTTCCCGAATTCGCCTTCACCACATCCGAACCCGACCGCGCGACGGGCACGGTGATATTCCCGCTGAATTTCGAGGGCCCACCCGGACTGGTGCACGGCGGATTCCTGAGCGTGTTCTTCGATTCGGTTATGCAGCAGCACAATTGCCAGGAAGGCCTGGCCGGCAAGACTCGCTCGCTCAATGTCCGCTACCGTCGGCCGACGCCGCTGTTGCGGCAGCTCGACTTCGACATCACCCGCACCCGACACGAACGCGGCCTGCTGTCCACCGGACGACTACTGCTCGACGGCGAGGTGCTGGTGATCGCCGAGATGGACGCGGTCGCAATGGATCCGGACAAACTCATCACCCGCACCTACGGGCGGCGCCGCCCGGTGGCCGACAGCGTAGGCCACCCAGAACTTTCCATACCCCGTGCTTTGGAGGAAGACCGATGACCGAAACCGGCAGTAGCGACGGCCGGGTGCTGTTCGACGTGGACCGCGACACCCGTGTCGCGACGATCACGCTGAACAATCCAGCCCAGCGCAACTCCTACGACAAACCGATGCGTGACGACCTCGCCCGGTTCCTCGACGACGTGGTTGACGACGACGACATCACCGTGGTGCTGCTGCGCGGGGAGGGCGGGGTGTTCTCCACCGGCGCCAACATGAACAACGCCTACGGCTGGTACGGCGACAAGAAGGAGGGCGAGGCGGCACCGACGAAGGTCGACCGCAAGGCCCGCCCCAGCCAGCGGCGCAGGCTGATCGTCGACCGCAAAACGTTCGAGTTCTACCACAATTTCATGGGCTTCCCGAAGGTCACCGTCGGCGAGATCAACGGTTTCGCGCTCGGCGGCGGCTTCGAGATGGCGCTCATGTGCGACATCTCGGTGATCGCCCGCGACACCAAACTCGGCATGCCCGCGACCCGGTTCCTCGGCCCGGCACTGGGCAGCCTGCACATGTTCTTCCACCGGCTCGGCCCGGTGCAGGCCCGCAAGCTGCTGCTCACCGGTGACATCGTGGAGGC
>NZ_CALLZT010000082.1:0-3081 GCF_937858515.1 uncultured Gordonia sp.
CGGTGGGGGGAGCAGGGGTTTCTCCCGCCCCCCGGGGAGGGGGGGGCGGCCCCCGCCGGCGTGCCGATCGCGGTGAAGGAGGCGGTACTGCCGTTCAACCGGTTCCGCCGCGAGGACGGCACCGGCGTCGACACCCTGCTGAGCCCGGAGATGAAGTCGACCGGTGAGGTCATGGGGATCGACTCCGACTTCGGTAAGGCGTTCGCCAAGTCGCAGTCCGCAGCCTACGGTTCGCTGCCCACCTCGGGCGCGATCTTCGTGTCGGTGGCCAACAAGGACAAGCGGGCGCTGATCTTTCCGGTCAAGCATCTCGCCGACCTCGGATTCACCATCCTGGCCACCGAGGGCACCGCGGATGTGTTGCGCCGCAACGGAATCACCTGCACCACCGTCCGCAAGCATTTCGAGGCGGTCGAGGGTGAGCAGGACATCGTCGAGAAGATCAAGGCCGGCGAGGTCGCGATGGTGATCAACACCCCTTACGGCAACTCGGGACCGCGCGTCGACGGATACGAGATCCGCAGCGCCGCAGTCTCAAAGAGCATTCCGTGCATCACCACGGTGCAGGGTGCCAGTGCGGCGGTCCAGGGCATCGAGGCAGCCATCAACGGTGCGATGGGTGTCGAATCGATCCAGAGCAGACACGGAGCGCTTATCGATGCACGGTGAGACCGTCACTCGGACAACAGATTCGGCATCAATCGGTTTCGGCGCGAGGTATCTCGATGCGGTCGCCCGGCGTGGACGGTTCTGCGCCGGGATCGACCCGCACGCCGCGCTGCTGACCGAGTGGGGACTGACCGTCGACGCCGACGGTCTGTCCCGCTTCGCCGACATCTGCATCGAGGCGCTCGGTCCGGTGGCGGCGGTGATCAAACCGCAGGTCGCGTTCTTCGAGCCGTTCGGTGCGGCTGGTTTCGCCGTACTCGAACGGGTCATCGCGGGTTGTCGTGAGCGGGGGGCCCTGGTGCTCGCCGACGCCAAGCGCGGCGACATCGGCTCCACGATGGCCGCGTACAGCACCGCCTGGCTCGACGACTCGTCGCAGCTGTGCGCCGACGCGGTGACCATCTCGCCGTACCTCGGATTCGAATCGTTGCGGCCGGCCGTCGACCTCGCACACGTCTCTGGCAGGGGAGTGTTCGTCCTGGCCCGCACCTCCAACCCCGAGGGTGGTCAGGTGCAGACGGCGCACGTGCCCGACGGCCGGACCGTCGCCCAGGCGATCGTCGACGACGCCGCCGCCGAGAACGCGAACGGCGCCGCGACCGTCGGCCTGGTGGTCGGCGCTACCCGCTCACACGGTCTCGACCTGTCCGCGCTGAACGGGCCGATCCTGTCCCCGGGTCTCGGAGCCCAGGGCGCGACCGCCGCCGACATCCCGGAGGTGTTCTCCGGAGCCGACACCTGCTGGTTGCTGCCCGCCAGCTCGCGCGGGCTTCTCGGCAAGGGGCCCGATGTCGCGGCGCTGCGCGCGGCCTGCGAGTCCGTCCGCGACGATATCGAGGCGGCTCTGCGACCCGCTGACTGACCAGTCTACGTCCTGTCACAGCCCCGCGGTCCTGTCGTGCCGTGGGGCTGTCCGCGTCGGGCATGTGCGGTGCCGAGAGCTCGGGCCGACTGACGCGTTCCGTGTGGCGACACGCGCAAACGGCGATTCAGATGCGGCGATTTCGGCCCGTTGTCACTCGCGTCACTTCCGACACATCGCCACGGTTTCAGGCTGAGGTCCGTACCGCCTCCTGAAGCCTGCGAAAGAGCTCTGACCTGCGGTGTTCCTGAGCGCGGGCGACAACGGGCCGACACGGACGACGACAGCCGGCCGAGCCGGTCCGACATGGGGCCGAACGTCCCTACATCATCGAGTTCCTGGGGTTTTGTGGGGGTGGCACTCGCAAATGCCAGCTCACGTGGGTACGGTCGCATTCGCCGCACCAAATGGCGAGACCCGCAGGTCAGGTAACGATCTCGGGTCCCGCATCGGGCGACCGCGATCACCACAGCCCGCACAGCGGGGTGACGGTGACAGTCCACACGAAGACACGAAAGACGGAGGAACCCGTGGCCCTTCCCCAGTTGACCCCCGAGCAGCGCGCTGCCGCGTTGGAGAAGGCTGCTGCCGCCCGCAAGGCCCGCGCCGAGCTCAAGGAGCGTCTCAAGCGCGGCGGCACCGACCTGCAGCAGGTGCTCAAGGACGCCGAGACCGACGAGATCCTCGGCAAGATGAAGGTCTCGGCGCTGCTCGAAGCTCTGCCGAAGGTCGGCAAGGTCAAGGCGCAGGAGATCATGACCGAACTGGAGATCGCTCCGACCCGTCGCCTGCGCGGCCTCGGCGATCGTCAGCGCAAGGCTCTGCTGGAGAGGTTCAGCTCCTGAGCGCTGCAAGCAGCACCGACCGCCCGAGGGGCCGACTGATCGTATTGGTCGGCCCCTCGGCCGTCGGCAAGTCCACGGTGGTCCGCCGGGTCCGTGAACTGCTGCCGGACCTGTTCTTCAGCGTGTCGGCCACCACCCGCGATCCGCGGCCCGGCGAGGTCGACGGCCGCGACTATCGATTTGTCACCCGCGACGAGTTCGACCGCATGATCGCCGAGGACCAACTCCTGGAATGGGCCGACATCCATGGCGGCCTGCAACGCTCGGGAACCCCGGCGCAGCCCGTCGAGGAACGTCTGGCGGCCGGTGAACCGGTGCTGGTGGAGGTCGACCTCACCGGCGCCCGCAATATCGTTGCGCGGCTACCGGAGGCCACCACCGTCTTCATCGCCCCGCCGAGCTGGGACGTCCTGGTGCAGCGACTGACCGGTCGCGGCACCGAGACCCCGGAGGCCGTGGAGCGACGCCTCACCACCGCCCGCACCGAGATGGACGCAGTCGACGAGTTCGAGCACGTCCTGGTGAACACCGAAGTCGACCAGGTGGCCGAACGGTTGGTATCCTTACTGGTCGGATCCCGACAGACCCATCAATCGCAGGAGAATGCGTGAGCACCCAGACAGATTTCGAACTGACGGCCGTCGAGGATGCGCCCGCGTACGACACCCCGCTGGGCATCACCAACCCGCCCATCGACGAGCTGCT
>NZ_CALLZT010000083.1:0-53984 GCF_937858515.1 uncultured Gordonia sp.
AGAAGTGGGCCCGCGACGCCAAGATCCTCGACATCTTCGAGGGCACCCAGCAGATCCAGCAACTCATCATCGCCCGCCGACTGCTCGGCAAGTCCAGCGCCGAGCTCAAGTAATACCTCGGAACAAGAACCGCCCCGGAGCACGGATCAGACGCATATACGCGTCAGTTCCGCTCTCGGGGGCGGTTTTTGTTCTGCTACGACGATTGCGCGGCCAATACTCTCGCGGCCTCGCGGACTGCGGCGGTATTGGCTTTGCCCTGCCTGGATCCGGCCAGTTTGGCTTTGATGTGGTCGCGGACGAGGATCGGTTCGTAGGCCAGGCCGTCGTCGGCGTCGAGGTGGCTGGGCAGGGTTTCGATGACGGCGTCGACGTTGCCGTCGCAGAAGAAGGCGACGGACCGGCGACGCTTGATGGTGCCGTCGACGATGGGCGGTTTGACCCGGTGCAGCGTCGACATCCAGCGGTCGTTGGTCAGGCGGGCGGTGAGGTCGCCGAGGTTGATCAGCAGGGCGCCGTCGACGGGGCTGACGTCGTGCCAGATACCGTCGGTACCGAGTACCTGCAGCCCGGCGACCTGATCGGCCCACAGCACGGTGACGATGCCGTAGTCGGTGTGTTCGCCCATGCCGGTGAGGTCGCCGTCGAGTGTGACGGTGCCTTCGGGGAGGGCGTAGTTGTTCATGCGCAGCACTTCGATGGCGTGGTCGGTGAGAGCTGCGAAGAAGTCGTGATCGAGGCCGAGGGCGTCGGCGAAGACGCCGGTGAGCGTGTGGGCAACGCGGGCCGCTTCGGCATAGTAGGCCTCCACGCGGTCCTGGAACGCGTCGAGATCCGGCCACACGTTGAGGCCGTAGTCGTCCTCGGACAGGTCCAGGCCGGGAAAGGACCGGGCTTCGGCGCCCACGTTGAACGCCTCGAAGAAGTCGTTCATGCGGGACGACGATTCGACGCCGAGGCTCAGCGACAGTGATTCGCTCTTGGGTGGGGAGTAGCCGCGATTGCCGGGGGCGAGGTATTTCTTCTTCTCGGCGAGAGATTGGTTGAAGAAGGCGTCGGAGGCGTCGCCGAGCCCGTCCCAGATGCCGGCGGGAATGCCGTGCCCGACCACCTGAACGAATCCGACTGTGGCACAAGCATTGTCCATCGCCTTGGCGACGGCTGCGCGTTCATCGGTGCTGCCCTCGCCGACGTACGCGGAGATATCGACGACGGGGACCACGAACTCCGTCGGCCGGGAATCTGATTGTGACATGGGGAACCTCCGGGGGCTGGGCGACTTCTCCATTGTGTGCGTCGTCGGTTGATCACCCGAGTCAGCCGTGTGACACCCGTGTTTCCCGTGCGGTTCAGCTCAGCAACCGCTGTCTCAGCCGATTCTCGCGTCCGATCCGTACGGTGTCGCGGCGCCGACGCTCGGCCAGGACCGCCGCCAGCAGGTACTCGCCCGGTGTTCCCGGCGGCGGCAACGGAGCCACATACCGGGACGTTTCGACGACCAGCCGGTCCAGCACGATCGCCCGCGACGACGGCGTGAGCTTGAGCCGTCGCGCGAAATACTGCCGGATAGCCAGCGTGAGCTGTGGCGGCAGGGTCGCGATATCGGCCGAACGCGCCCACGGTTCCAGATAACCCGGCATGGGCACCGGCTGCGGCATCCGCAGCTTGTACCGGTCCCGGATCACATATGTTCCGGCCAGCAGATCCCCGAGCCGTTTGCCCTTTCTGTTCACCACACTGGCGACTAGCGCCGGAAAACCCATGCAGCTGTACAGTTCCACGCTGCCGACCAGAGCCCGGGTCAGCGCGTGCCGAAAGCTGATCGGACCGGCGTCGTCGCGGACGGTGCGCAGCCCCAGCGCCAGATGGCCGAGCGTCTTGCCGCGGGTCGCGGTTTCGATCGCCGTCGGGAACGCCACGATCGCCAGAATCGTCGCCACCGTCAGGGTCGCGATCAGCATCGCGTCGTCGGTGTCCCCGGCCAGCGCCGTCCCGATGTAACGAAGCGCGAACCATAACGACATCCCGGCGACGATGTCGATCAGACCCGACAGCACCCGCAGCCCGATGTTCGCCGGCGGCAGATCCAGCGCGACGGCCTCCCCGGACACCAGATCGTCGGCGCCCACACCGATGGTCCCGTCCGCTGGGACTCCGGATCCGTACATAGCCATCGAGCCTAGTGCGTGGCGAATTGACCGTCGCGTGAACGACCGACAGCCCTCCCCGAGGCATACCCTGGCCTCATGGATCTCGACGCGTATGTGACCGAGCACCTGCCGTCCTGGCAGCGGCTCGACGCGCTCTCCCGCAACCGACGGCTCACCGGTGAAGAGGCCGACGAGCTCATCGACCTGTACCAGCGCGTCGCCACCCATCTGTCGGTGATCCGCTCGGCCACCCCCGACGCCGAACTGGTCGGATACCTGTCGGCGTTGCTGGCGCGGGCCCGATCACGCGCGGCCGGGACGCGGTCGGCGTCGTGGTCGGATCTGGGCCGGTTCCTCGCCCGGTCGTTTCCGGCGGCGATGTACCGGATGCGCTGGTGGTGGATCGGGGTGATGGCGGCGAGCACCGTCGCAGCGGTGGTGATGACGTGGTGGATGCTGGAACATCCGAGCATCGAGTCGTCGCTGGCCTCGCCCGCGCAGATCGAGGAGATGGTCAACCACGACTTCGAGGACTACTACTCCGAGTACGCGGCGCAGTCGTTCGCGTTCCGGGTGTGGACCAACAACTTCTGGCTCGCCGCAACATGTATCGCGCTCGGCGTGTTCGGCCTTCCGGTCGTATACATGCTGTATTTGAACGTCGTCAACCTGGCGGTGGTCGCGGCGATCATGATCAACCACGGGCGCGGCGACTTGTTCTTCGGCCTCATCACCCCGCACGGCCTGCTCGAGCTGACGTGTCTGTTCGTGGCAGCCGGAGTGGGTTTGCGGCTGTTCTGGGCGTGGGTGTCACCGGGGGACCGGACACGGGTACAGGCCCTCGGTGAGGAGGGCCGTGCGGCGATCGGGGTGTCGCTGGGTCTGGTTGTGCTGCTGCTGATCTGCGGCATCATCGAGGCATTCGTCACCCCGTCGGGACTGCCGACGTGGGCGCGCATCGGGATAGGTGTGGTCGTCTGGGCAGGCTTCTGGGTGTATGTGTTCACGGCCGGTCGCTGGGCGCACAATGCTTCGGAGACAGGCGATGTTGAGGAGTTCGAGCGCGGCTATTCGGTGCCGGTCGCGTAGGAGGCTGGGGTACATGCAGCTGGGGCACATGCAAATTGACCTGAACAGCGATCTCGGCGAACACTACGGTGCCTGGCGCATGGGTGACGACGACGCGATGCTCGCGATCGTGACCAGCGCGAACGTCGCGTGCGGATTCCATGCCGGCGACCCGGTGTCGGTGCTGGCGACGGTCCGTGCCGCCGCGAAACTCGGGGTGGCGGTCGGCGCGCACATCGCCTATCCCGATCTCGTCGGTTTCGGGCGCCGCCCGATGACGCCGTCGGCAGCCGAACTCGAAGCGGACGTGATCTATCAGATCGGTGCGCTGCAGGCGCTGGCCCGGGTGGCCGGAACCGAGGTCAGCTACGTCAAACCTCATGGGGCGCTGTACAATACGATCGCATTCGACGAGCAGCAGGCGGCCGCGGTGATCGGTGCGGTCGAGGCCGTCGACCCCGATCTCGCGCTCGTGTGTCTGGCCTCCTCACCGATCGTCGACCAGATCAGGGCAGCCGGTCTGCGGGCCGTACCGGAGGCGTTCGCCGACCGGGCCTACGAGCCGAACGGCGCGCTGGTGTCCCGGCGCGAGGCCGGCGCCGTGCTCGAGGATCCGGACCTCATCGCCGAACGCATGCTCACCCTCGTCCGCGACGGTGTGGTGGTGGCCCGCGACGGCAGCGAGGTGGCGATCGAGGCCGATTCGATCTGCGTCCACGGCGACAGCCCCGGAGCCGTGCACATCGCGACGGTGGTCCGGGACCGGCTCACCGAAGCCGGTGTGACGCTGCGCCCGTTCGCGGCGAGATCCTGATCAGAGCAGACCGCGGGACTTGAGCATCAGGTAGTGATCGGCCAGCGCCGCGGGCAGCGACTCCGGATCAGCCGCCACAACGTCGACACCCAGACGCCCGACGGCCGCGACGGTGCGTTCACGCAGCAGACCGGTGCGGACTGCGGCTGCGGCGTCGTACACCTGCCGCAGATCCTCACGCTGATCGACCATCGCCGTGATCGCGGGATCGGCGACCGAGGCGATCACCACCCGGTAGCGTTGCGCGAGCACCGACAGCGGCGCCAGCAGCGACTCCTCGATCGCCGCCGGTTCCAGGGCCGTCAACAGCACCAGCAGCGCCCGATGGCGGCTGATCTTGGTCACTTCGGCGCTCAACAACGGCCAATCAGCCTCCAGCAGAGCCGGTTCCAGCGGTGCCATCCCGTTGACCAGGTCGTTCAGGAGCGTCGACCGCGACGCGTTGATCACGCGTTGGCGCACCCGCCGGTCACCGGCGATCAGGTCCACCCGGTCACCGGCGTGGGACGCGAGGGCGGCCAGCAGCAGCGCGGCGTCCATCGATGCGTCGAGCCGGGGTGCATCGCCCACGCGGGCCGCGCTCGTACGCGAGGTGTCGAGCACCATGACGATGTGCCGGTCGCGTTCGGGCTGCCACGTGCGCACCACCGTCGACCGGCGCCGCGCGGTGGCCCGCCAGTCGATGCTGCGGACGTCGTCTCCCTCGACATAGTCGCGCAGCGAGTCGAATTCGGTGCCCTGCCCGCGGATCCGGACGGCCGAGCGGCCGTCGAGCTGACGCAGCCGGGCCAGCCGCGACGGCAGGTGTTTACGCGATCCGAACGGCGGCAGGGCGCGGACGCCGCCGCCGACGGCGACCGACCGCTGCCGGCCACCGAGCCCCAGCAATCCGGGGCGGCGCACTGTGACCCGGATGGCTAGCCTGTCACCGCGGCGCGTCGGATGCAGCGTGGTGACGACGGCGCGGCGCTCGCCCGCGGGCACATCCAGCTGATGGACTGGCGAACCGGCTCCCGCCGACGGCTGCCACGAATCCTTCAGCGCGCCACGGAATCGGCGGGGTCCGGGATTGGTCACCAGCAGTGTCGAGGTGGTCTGCTCGCCGAGCCGGATCGGGGCGATGGGCAGCCTTGTCAGCTCCACCGCCAGCGGCTTGCCCGCCGCCACGATGTCGGCGACCAGCAGTATCAGCGCGACGAGCATCCACCACAGCACCGTCGCATGCGAGGGCGACAGGATGACCGGCACGGCCCCGAGCAGGACCAGGCCGAAGAACCGTCCGGTGATGAACATCAGCGTGGCACGGGAACGGAACCGATGGCGCTCTCGAGCACGGCCGCGACCGACACACCTTCCAGTTCGGCTTCGGCCCGAAGTGAAAGCCTGTGCGCCAGTGTTGATTGCGCGAGCGCCTTCACATCGTCGGGGGTGACGTAATCGCGACCGTTGAGCCACGCCCACGCCCGGCTCGTCGACAGCAGCGCCGTCGCGCCACGCGGGCTGACTCCCAGCGACAGTGACGGGGAAATTCTTGTGGCGCGGGCGATGTCGACGATATACGCCAGCACCGCCGGGGCGACGGCCACCCGTCGGACGGCGTCCGCGCCCACCTCGATGTCGGCCGCCGAGGCCACCGCGGAAAGCCCTGCCGCACTTAGATTCCGGGGATCGAAACCGGCGGCGTGCCGGGCCAGGATGTTGATCTCGTCGTCGCGCGGCGGGACCGGCAGTACCACTTTGAGCAGGAAGCGGTCCAACTGTGCCTCGGGCAGCGGATAGGTGCCCTCGTACTCGACGGGATTCTGGGTGGCCGCCACCAGGAACGGCTTCGGCAGTGGACGGGGCCGTCCGTCGATCGACACCTGCCGTTCCTCCATCGCCTCCAGCAACGACGCCTGTGTCTTCGGCGGGGTGCGGTTGATCTCGTCGGCCAGCAGCAGATTGGTGAACACCGGACCCTCACGGAAAGTGAATTCCGATGTGGCGGCATCGAAGACGAGCGATCCGGTGATGTCGCCGGGCATCAGATCGGGGGTGAACTGAACCCGCTTGGTGTCGACGGCGAGGGTATTCGCCAGGGTCCGCACAAGCAGCGTCTTGGCAACGCCTGGAACACCTTCGAGCAGGATATGGCCGCGGCACAGCAGCGCGATCAGGATTCCGGCGACCGCGGCATCCTGTCCGACAACGGCTTTGGCGACCTCGGCGCGCACCGCGCCGAGCGCCGCGCGGGCCGCGTGTTCACCGGGGTGACTGAATTCAGATGTCATGGCGTGAAACGGACTTCCTTCTCGAGGTCGGACAGGGCGCGGGCGAACAGGACCAGACCGTCGTCGTCGACGGGTAGCGGACCGGCCAGCAGTGGATGGATCTGACTCGGATCCCAGCCCGACGCGGCGGATGCGGCATCGACGATGGCGTCGACCGGGCCGGCCGAACGCGGATCGTACGGCAAACCGACTGTGACACTGATCTTCTGGAGGGTATGCACGCGCAGGGCGGCAGCGGACCGGGTGATGGCGCGCGAGCGGTGATACAGCCGGCCGCGGGCGCGGGTGGTTTCGTCGGATTTGACCACCACCGGCAGCGGTTCGGTCACCAGCGCGCCGAATCGCCTGCCCCGCCACAGCATTGCTGCGAGCAGGCCGAAACCGGCGAGTAGCACCAGAGGTCTTACGGCGTCGGGGATGTCGTCGCCGGAACTGACATCTGAACCGTCGGTGAGGGTGTCGGTCCAGTCGGGTACATACCAGACGACCTTGTCGGTCGGGGCGAGCGTACGGATGGCCACGCCGGCGTTGTCGACGCGGGTGATCGTGTCGTTGCGCAGCAGATCACCGGTCAGCACCACCGTCTCCGGGTGCTCGGCGGACCTGGGCAACACCACCAGCTGGGCTGCCTCGCCGTCGATGAAGCATTCGACCGCGGAATCGAGCCGGAACGGGCGAAAGCCGTTCTTTGCGACGCTGACGGTGTCAGTGGGGGAGACGAATTCCGTGGAACACCGGGCGGGTACCGTATCCCGGACACCGGTCGCCTGCGTGGTGCCCACCGGAAGATTCAGCGACCCCAGCTGTGGGCTGGTCGGGTCGATCAGCACCAGCCGATGCGCTTCCCGGACCGCGGCGAGCAGGCGTGGCGCCCACTTGTCACCGACATCGATGATGCTACTCACCACCACGGTGGTGTTCGCGTCGACTCCTGCCCGCTCCAGGCCGCGACCGCTGCGGATCACCCGCACGTCGGCGCCGTGGGAGTCGATCACCGCCGCGAGGGCGGCGGCACCCTCCGGCCGCGGATTGCCGGGGTCGAGCCACCCGTTGTGGATGGACTGCCTGCTTGTGATGAGCACGACCGCACCCACGACCACCGCCACCAGCACTGTGACGCCGAGATACCACCATCGTCGGCCCCGTTTGGTGGGCGAGGCCGGAACCGTCACGGCCGGCGCGGTCATGACACCGCCTCCGTGACGCCGGCGACGGCGGTGAGTCTGTGGGGTGCGGTGCGGTCGAGAGTCTTCTCCAGAGCGATCGCGCGGCGGGCGTCGGCGGGTGCTGCGTGGGCCGATCCGTACACGACGGCATCGAAAACACCTGCCAACCAAGATGTTTCCGCGACATGATCGGGAAAGTACCGGGCCAGTGCGGAGCTCACCTCGTGGGCGGTCATCGTCGCCTCGCCGGGTACCAGTGTGCGTTCGCGGGCCCGGGCGGCGACGGCCCGCATGGCCAGGTGCACCACCTCGTCATGGTCACCGGCGGCCAGCGCCCGCCCGGCCAACGTGCGCAGTTCGGCTGCGCTCAGCGTGCCCGGGCCGAGCGCACCCGGATCGGTGCTGCCGCGGACCCGGCGAGTGCGGCGCACGAATCTCATCGAGTAGGCGATGCCGCCGATGAGCGCGAGAATCACCAGCACCACCACGACATTCGGAAGATGTGGCGACGAATTACCGAGCGCATCGGTCAGTGACGCGATCTTGTCAAATATCCAGTCCGAGATACGTTCGACCAGACCGGGTTTGGACTCCCGATAGCGGGCTTTGCCGAGTTCGTCGACCAGCCAGCGGCGCGCCTGCTCGTTGTCGGGATCCGGTCCGGCGGCCAGGACGATGACGCCTACGGTCATGGCTGCTGGTAGGGCGGGTATTGGCCGGGGTACGGCCCGGGCTGTCCGTACTGGGGCTGTCCATAGGGAGACGGTGCTTGGCCGTACGGCATTTGGGTCTGTCCGTACGGCATTTGGGTCTGTCCGTACGGCACTTGGGTCTGTCCGTACGGCATTTGGGTCTGTCCGTACGGCACTTGGGTCTGTCCGTACGGCGTTTGGGGTTGCCCGTACGGAACTCCCGGACGGGAGTGTCGGGACAGGGGAGGCCAGCCACCGGTGTGTTGTCCGGCGGCCACCTCGGCCGCGACCTCCCCGAGATCCAGATCGAAACCGTCCTTGCGAGTACGTGAATCCAGGTGCAGCACGGCGGTGACGACGGCCATGAACGGTTGCGTCAGGATGATGGCCACGATCGTTCCCAACAGGTAGATGCTCATCGAGGCCAGCATCGCGCCGGTCGACTCGGAACCGGAGTCGGCGAGGATCACGGCGACGGAGATCATCTGAAAACCGAACTGGATGACCGACTGGATCACGGTGACGATCACATACATGAGCATCAGGTTGCCCAGGGTCCGCCAGAACAACCCGTCGGTCAGCGTCCACGAGCGGCGCAGTGCCGCGACCGGCCCGAGGTTTTCGGTGAACAGTGCGGGCAGCGTCAGTGACACCCGCACGGCGAGCCACACCATCGGCACCAGTGTCGTAAGGGCCACCACGACCGCGGCGATCGCCAACGCGGGAGTCTGCGCGGCGATCGCCCCCGCGAGCATCGCGAACGCGGGCACCAACAGCGCGACGGACCCCACCGCGATCAGGAAGAACGCACCGAGGAACGCCGGAATGCGGCGCCGCGTCATCCGCCAGGTCTCGCCGATCCCGGGGCGGCGGCCCACGGCCTGCTGGTTCAGCGGATACGCCAAGATGCCGGCGCATATCCCGGACGCCGCGCTGGACACCAGCACGAACCCGCCCGCGCCGACGGCGATGAGAAGTTCGGCCAGGGAGTTCTCGAAGTCGGAACCGTATGCGATGGCAACGACGACCAGACCGATCACCGCGCACAGCAGTACGGTCGCCACCTGCATCAGCAAGACCAGCCCGAAGTAGACGCGGGGAGCGCCCCGGATCGCGGCGAATGTGACCGACAGGATGTCGCCGGCGCCGAGCGGACGTAGTGGCACGATGCCCGGCTTGTGCATCAGCATCGGATTGAGGTTTCCCCACCCGGGTCCGGGGTAGCCGGGCGACGGATATCCGGGAGCCGGCGGTGGCGCCGGATACGCAGAGGCTTGATCAGGTGCGGCGGACCAGCCCGCGGGCGGCACGACGTTCGCGTCCGGGGCCGAACCGGGCGCGACCCACTGGCCGCCACCCTGCCCGATCGGATCATTGCTGGTCACGTGTGTCATCCCTCCTGTCCGGCGACGGTACCAAACAGACAGATGGTGTCCGAGTTGTTTGTCGTCGGATCGACCGACGCCATGGTCACCGGTGAGCATGGTAACTTCTCGAATAGAACACGTTCTAGTTTTGGAGGCAGGAATGACCGTCGAACAAGAATCACCCGCCCAGGATTCGCTGGAAGACAAGATCGCAGTGGCCGTCGATGCCTACGTCGAACTCGTCGCCTCGGGCACCGGCGAACAGATCGCCGACCTCTTCGCCGCCGACGGCACGGTCGAGGACCCCATCGGCACCCCGGTGCGCACCACCCGCGACGAGATCGTCGAGTTCTACAACGTCATCGCGAACATGGACACCCGCACCACCGTCCTGAACTGGAAGAAGATCGCCGGTGACACCGCAGTCTTCGAGTTCGTGCTCACCACCGGCACCGCCGGCATGAACTTCGAGATCACCCCCGTCGACATCATGGTGTTCGATGCCGAGGGCAAGATCACCTCCATGCGAGCCGTCTGGCAACCCTCGGACCTCAAACAACTCTGAGCAGAACGTCTCAACCGGCGAAGGGCCCCGCCACAAGGCAGAATCCATTTGTGGCACGCTACGGATTCTCCCCGACGCAACTCTCGGCTCGAGCTGCCTACCTGCTCCGCGGCAACGACCTGGGCACGATGACGAGCGCGGCACCCAAGCTGTATCCGCACATGTGGAGCTGGGACGCCGCGTTCGTCACGGTCGGGCTGGCGCCGCTGTCCGTCGAGCGCGCCGTCACCGAGATGGACACCCTGCTGTCGGCGCAATGGACCAACGGGATGATCCCGCACATCGTGTTCGCGAACGGCAGGGACGGCTACTTTCCCGGGCCCGCGCGCTGGGAATGCGCCCGGCTGGCCGCGTGCGCCCCGCAGGGCCGGGACACCTCCGGCATCACCCAGCCGCCCGTGCACGCCATCGCCGTCGCCCGCATCCTCGACCATGCCCGACGCCACGGCCGCACCACCCGCGGCATCGCGAATGAGTTCATCGACCGCCGCTGGGGTGATCTGGTGCGCTGGCATCGCTGGCTGGCCACCGCCCGCGACCCGCACGGCCGCGGCCGCGTGACCATCTACCACGGCTGGGAATCGGGGATGGACAACTCGCCCCGCTGGGACTCCTCCTACGCCAATGTCGTTCCCGGACAAGATCTTCCCCCGTACGTACGCGCCGACCTCGATCATGTGGGCGGCGACGTGTCGATGCGCCCGTCCGATCTCGAATACGACCGGTACATCTGGCTCGTCGAGCAGATGAAACGCGCCAACTATGACGACGAGATCCTCTCCGACGTCATGGATTTCGCGGTCGAGGACGTATTCGTCAGTGCCATCCTGGCCGTCGCCTGCGACGTTCTCGCCGACATCGGCGAAGATCACGCCAAACCGCTGTCCGATGTTCGCGAACTCCGCGGCTGGGCCAATCGCTTCCGGTCCGGTGTCGTTTCCGCGACCAACGAACGCAACGGTGCAGCAAGGGATTTCGATGTCCGCGCCGGGACGTGGATCAACACCGAGACCATCGCCTGCTTCGCGCCGCTGCTGTGCGGCGGCCTGCCCCGCGAACGCGAACGCGCCCTCCTGCGGTTGTTCGAGGGCCCGCATTTCTGCGGTCACCCCGATCTGCGGTTCGCCGTACCGCCGTCCACCTCGCCGATCTCCCCGGACTTCCGCGCCCGCGAATACTGGCGCGGCCCCGTCTGGCCCGTCATGACCTGGCTGTTCAGTTGGGTCTTCGCCCACCGCGGCTGGCCCGAAAAGGCCTCCCGGCTACGTTCGGAAGGCCTCCGCCAGGTCACCGACGGCCACTTCGCCGAATACTACGAGCCTTTCACCGGCGAACCGCTCGGCAGCATGCAACAAAGCTGGACCGCCGCCTCGGTTCTCGACTGGCTCGATTAGCTTCGATTTGCCGATTCAAGAAGCTCCCGAAAGAGCCAGGCCAGTGGGATGCGTAGCACCGCCGAGGTGTAACTCTCGCTAGTGCAAGAGTTAACGCTAGAGTTAACGCTAGAGTTAACGCTAGAGTTGCAACCGACGGGAGCGCAGCGGTGAGCGACACAGCGGCACTGGTTGCCAGACTACGGACGTCTGCCGCAGAGACGACGGACATCGAAGTCAAAGCCGCGGCCGGAGGACTGCCGAAGAACGTAACAGAGACCTTGAGCGCGTTCGCCAACGGTCGTGGCGGCACTCTGCTCCTCGGACTCGATGAGGGCACCGGCTTTATCCCCGTCGCCGGATTCCGTCCGACGGCGATCCGCGACGCCCTGGTCACGGCGTGTTCCGAAGCCTTGGTGCCAGCCTTACGTGTACCGGTCGAGATCGAAGAGTTCGAGGGTGGGCACATCGTGCGGGCCGATATCCCGGAGATCGATCCGATCGACAAGCCTTGTCATATTGCGACACGGGGAGCATATCAAGGCTCGTTCATTCGCACAGGTGACAGTGATCTGCATCTTACCCACTACGAGGTCACGCAGTTGCTCTCCAACCGGACGCAACCCGTCTTCGACGCCGAACCTGTTCCGCGGGCAACGATGTCCGACCTTGACCCGGACCTCGTTGCCGCGTTGGTCACCCGTCTTCGACGACGTTCACCGCGCAGCTTTGCAGGGCTCGCCCCCGACGAAGCGCTCATCCGAGTGGGCGCGGCGGTCAACGATGATGGGATACTTTGTCCGACGCTGGCCGGGCTTGTCTGCCTCGGCGTCTACCCACAGCAGTTTTTCCCGCAATTGTTCGTGAGTTTTGTTGCCCTACCGTCAAATACGACGGGCGAGGCGACTCCGGATGGAACCCGTTTTCTCGACAATATCAGCCTTACCGGACCGATCCCGAACATCGTTGCGGATGCGACCGTGGCGCTGTTGCGGAATGTTCGTTCTGCGTCTGTTGTCCGGGGTGTCGGCCGCGAAGACAGATACGACTACCCCGTTGAGGTCTTCCGTGAGCTGATCGTCAACGCATTGATGCACAGGGACTACGGTCCTGAAGCTCGTGGCACCCAAGTTCAGGTGGAGCTGTTCCCCAGCCGACTCGTGATCAAGAGTCCGGGAGGCATCTACGGTGCCGTCCGAGTCGAGGATCTCGGTACGGCCGAACAAGTGTCGTCGTCTCGCAATGCGACACTCGCGCAGCTGCTCGCCGACGTTGAACTCGTGGATGAGCCCGGTCATGTGGTCAGCGAGAACCGAGGGTCGGGCCTGCCGAGAGTGGTTCGAAGTCTGCGGCAGGCCGGCATGAGCCCACCCGCATTCGATGTCCAACCCGGTCGCGTCAGCGTCACAGTGCCTCAGCATGCTCTGCTGTCGGTGGAAGTCATCGACTGGATCGGATCACTGGGGATCAACGATCTGACCGATGTCCAGCACCTGGCGCTGGCGATCATGAACTCCACCGGGCGGGTCACCAACGCGATGCTCCAGGCATGGGGCATCGATCGCATCTCCGCTGGGAATGCACTGCGTGATCTGGTTGAGCGGAATGTCGCGCTGCCGTCCGGAGGGCGGAGGTATGCGAGTTACCGCCTGGCACCGGGAATCAGAGAACACCTCAACGCCCAGAGTACGGAGACAGTATCGTCAATATCCGTTCCCCGCACGGAGCCAGAGTCGCCGAGAATTGGCCCGCGTAGAAGTGGAATCGCTGCGGATCATGATGCCATAAAACAGGCGATTCGCTCCGGGTATACCACGGCCCGGCAGATCGGGGAGGCACTGGCGATGGACTACCATGCGGTCCTTCGCCGGCTGCGCACACTACAGGATCGCGGCGAAGTAGTTCGAACACGACCGCAGCACAGCAGAAGCCAGACATATGCACTTATTCAAAAGGACGATGACCAATGAGTGCGCTTCGCAGCGAAGCGGGGGGAGTATCGGATCGCGGGCACCCGGTGGTGACCTTCCGTACCGACGATCTCTGAGAGTTGCACGATCAGAAGCGTCCGCCGACTCCGATCCTTCCCGAGCTCTGCGATCCGCCGAACGAACCCGGGCTGCGTCCGCCGCTGCTGAAACCGCCACCGCCGAAACCTCCGCCGCCGCGCATCGAGCCGCGCAGGAAGCTGTCGACGAGGACGCCGGCGAGGACGGCACCGGTTGTCGACCCGCCCGACGACCCTCGCGGGGCCTGACTCGACGACCATTGCGCGACATCACCCTGGGCGGCCATCAGCGCGTCGTCGGCGAGGCTGCCCGCACGCCGGGCGGTGTCGATGGCTGTGATCGGGTCGGTACCGGCGTCGGCGTTCGCGACGGCCAGCAGGCGCTGCGATTCGGACAGCCGGGTCCGGGCGGTGGCCTGCACCGCGCCGCGCCGGGTGCCGATGAAGTCTGCGGCCGCGTCCACCTTGGCCGACGCCGATGCCAGTGACGAGTTGAGCAGTTCGGTGCGGCGGGTGCGTTCGGCGGCGGCCGATCGGGCGGTGGCCAGGGCATCGTCGAGGTCGGCGTCGGCGTCGACGAGTGCGGTGAAGGTGCCGAGCGGATCGGCGGCGAAGTCGTTTTCGGCGCGGCCGAGGGCGTCGCGGGCGATCGACGCGGCGGCGGCCAGCTCGGGGCCCCCGTCGGCGATCAGCGCGTCGGCCTCGGTGAGTTCGTCGCGCACCTCCTCGATCAGTGCGGGCATCCGGACGCGCGCGACCCGCAGGTTCTCCTCGGCGCGGTCGATGGCGTCGAGAAGTGTCGATGCCTGCGTGATCGCACCTTCGGCGGAACGGATCGCGGCCACCGCCTGCCCCT
This sequence comes from uncultured Gordonia sp., assembly GCF_937858515.1. Classification (NCBI taxonomy): domain Bacteria; kingdom Bacillati; phylum Actinomycetota; class Actinomycetes; order Mycobacteriales; family Gordoniaceae; genus Gordonia; species uncultured Gordonia sp. The sequence continues at coordinate 14,330 of NZ_CALLZT010000083.1, forward strand.
GTTCGCCGACGGGGAGTTCGAGTGCTTCGCGGCCCTGGTCGCCACTGGATTCGGCGAAGGTGATCTGCTGCTCGGCCAGGTCCGGGTTGTCGGCGATCGACGCGAGCGTGGCCGCACCGTGTTTGCCGATCAGCTCGTCGAGTTTGGAGCGCGCGCCAGGCAGCCGGGTGCGCAGGGCGACCAGTTCTTGCGTGAGTTCGGCGAGCCGGGTGTCGGCGTTGATGAGGAGGTTGCGCATCGCGTCGAACTCCTCGACCTGCGCGTCGAGATCATTGTCGACGTCGGTGCAGGTGGTGATGATCTGGACCAGCATCGACCGGCGTTCGGAGTCGGTTTCGGGGATGTCGTCGTCGAGACGCTGACGCAGCGCGAACGATGCCGCGACCCCCTTCTTGGCGGCTTCCAGCGCGCGGGTGAACGGTTCGGTCTCGGCGACCCCGAACTCGCTGACCGCCAGCTGCAGTTCCTCCTCGCTGGTGCGGATGGCGTTGTCGGTGTCGGTGAGCACCTCGCGCGACCACGGGTCGAGGACGTCGAGCGGCTGCGACGCCAGCTGGCCGCCGGTCAATTCCTGCTCGCGGACGGTGTCGAGGCAGTCGTCGATTCGCTTGCGTCGCTGCCTGCGCGAGTACAGCAGCGCGCCGCCGCCGAGCACTGCCACGCCACCGACGACGCCGGCGATCGTCCCGGCATTCGAGCTGTGGTCGGTCCCGGCCAGTCCGTCGACGGCACCCATACCGGCGCCCAACCACTCGTCCTTGCGCAGCGCGGGCACGATCTTGTCGCTCGCGATGGACTTGAGGTCGTCGCGGGTGATGTCGTCGATCGCCTCGGGCGAGTCGAAGTAGTACGACCGGGACCCGGTGGCCACGGCCAGCAGCACATCCCGGAAACCGAGATCACTGCTGATGATGGTCTGCTGCGCCCACTTTTCGGCGGTCAGGTCGTCGAAGGTGCTGACGTAGGCCACCCACAGGGTGACGTCGTGGTCTTCCTGCAGTTTGTCGATCGCGTTCTGAAGCTGTTCGGCCTGCGCGGTGTTGAGCACGTCCGCCGGGTCGTACACCTGGTTGGGCAGCCGTGACGGCGGTTCGGCCTGAGCGGGGCCGGCCAGCAGCATGGCGAGCGCCGAGACGACTGCGACCACGAACGCGAGTGTGGTCAGGCCCAGAGCGGTCACACGGAGGACGGGAGAACGCATGCCTTAAACAGTAGTGGTCGTCGGCGCGAACGTACGACAGGTCGCAGGTCCCGGGACCGTGTTTCACCCCCTCCAGCGGCACAGCGCCTCAAGTGCGGAGAGATCGTAGTCGGGACCACCGATGCCGATGGTGATCACCGACAGGCCCAGTTCTGCCAGCTCCTGCGCCTGCCGGACCGCGTCGTCGGCGGACGCCCCGTGCTTGATCGCTGCCGAGTGTTCGATGTTCGCGGGGTCGCGGCCGACGTCGGCGCAGTGGGCCGCGAGAATCTCGGCCTTGCGCGGGTAGGAGTCCTTGTCGGCGAAGCTGTGCCACAGGTCGGCGTGCCCGGCCACATGTCGCAGTGTCTTCTTCTCACCGCCACCGCCGATCAGGATCGGGATGTCGCGGGTGGGTGCCGGGTTCAGCTTCGCCAGCCGCGCGTCGATGCGGGGCAGCGCCGCACCCAGGTCGTTCAGCCGCGATCCGGCGGTACCGAACTCGTAGCCGTACTCGTCGTAGTCCCGCTGAAACCAGCCCGACCCGATGCCCAGGATCAGCCGGCCGCCGCTGATGTGATCGACGGTGCGGGCCATGTCGGCGACCAGTTCCGGGTTGCGGTACGAGTTGCAGGTCACCAGCGCGCCGATCTCGATCCGCGACGTCTGTTCGGCCCACGCGCCGAGCATCGTCCAGCATTCGAAGTGCGCACCGTCCCGACCGCCGTACAGCGGATAGAAGTGATCCCAGTTGAACGCGATGTCGGCGCCCAGATCCTCGGCGCGGCGCACCGCATCCCGGATCAGCGCATAGTCGGGCGCGTGTTGCGGCTGCAGTTGCACGCCGATGCGGACAGGAAACCCACGAGACTCAAGTGTCATGCGTCCAGTCCTAGCACCAACGGGCCCCCTTCGTTGCTTGAGGTGTGGTCCGGTATCCCTACTTGATCCCTGAGGGCGAAGCGAGGGACGAGCGAGCGTCTCGAAGGGTCCGGCGACCCGAGGCACATGGCGAAACCACCACCTTCGATCCACCCCGGAGTATCAAGGGATGGTGACACTTCCATCCACCCCGACAGCACCCTCCCTCGACGACCTGCGCCGCCGCACCAGCGAGAAATGGAGCACCTACCCCGACGACGTCCTCCCGCTGTTCGTCGCCGAAATGGACTTCACCATCGCCGATGTGGTCGCCGACGCCATCACCAGGCAGGTGCGCACCTCCGACATCGGGTACGCGGGCAGCCCCGGCCGGGTGGGCGAGGTGTTCTCGGGATTCGCGCAACGCCGCTGGGCCTGGCGACCCGACCCGGCCGGGGTGCGCCTGACCACCGACGTCAGCGTCGTCATCGTCGAGGCATTGCGGGTGCTGATCGAACCGGGTGACACGGTGATCATCAACCCACCCGTCTATCCACCGTTCTTCGACATGATCCCCGAGGCGGGTGGCCGGGTCGTCGACGCACCCCTGACCCGCGACGACCCCGGCTACCGCCTCGACCTCGACGGCATCGGGCAGGCTTTCGCCGACGGTGCGAAGGCATTGCTGCTGTGCAGCCCGCACAATCCGGTCGGCCGCGTGCACACCGCCGACGAACTGTCCCGCATCGCCGACCTGGCCGCCCAGTACGGCGCGTTCGTGATCAGCGACGAGATCCACGCCCCACTCGTCCACGATCCGGGTACGTTCACCCCGTTCCTGTCGGTGAGTGACGCCGCCCGTGAGGTGGGTGTCGCCGCGCATTCGGCGAGTAAGGGTTTCAACATCGCGGGCGCCAAGTGCGCGCTCACCGTCTCGGCGAGCGACCGCATCGGCACCCTTCTCGACCGCCAACCCGAGGAGGTCGGTTTCCGCACCAGCATCTTCGGCAGGGCCGCCACCGAAGCCGCCTTCGAATACGGCGACCCCTGGCTGAACTACGCCCTCGAGCTCATCAAGGCCAATCTGACACTCCTGGAAACCGAACTGGCCCAAAAGATTCCCTCCGTCACGATGCGACGCCCCGCCGCGTCGTACCTGGCCTGGCTCGACTTCCGATCCACCGGCCTCGGCGACAACCCGGGCGTGCCGATCCTCGAACACGGCCGCGTCGCCCTGCACTACGGTCCCGCATTCGGCACGCAGGGAACGGGTTTCGCCCGCCTCAACGCTGCCTGCTCCCCGGAGGTCCTCGCCGAGGCCATCGACCGCATAGCCGGCGTCGTCGATGCCACTGGGTGAGTGATGAGGTGGTGACGTCATGCGCTAGCCTCGCCTGACCCTTCGCGACCCTCGCTCCTACGTCGCTTCGGCCTCAGGGATCAAGATGTCTGGTCGCGTCTGTTGCTTGATTGATGAGGCCGTCGTGGTGGATGTCGTTTTGGTGCGGCAACCTTCTTGATCCCCGAGGGTGATGCGACACTCATACGATGCGGCAACCTTCTTGATCCCTGAGGGCGATGCGACACTCATGCGACGCGGCAACCTTCTTGATCCCTGAGGGTGATGCGGCACTCATGCGACGCGGCAACCTTCTTGATCCCTGAGGGCGATGCGACGAAGGAGCGAGCGTCTCGAAGGGTCCGGTGACCTGGCCACATGACGTAACCATATGCGAACATATGTTCTATGACCGGAATCCCCGCGGCGACGATCCTGCATGCTGACCTCGACTCGTTCTATGCGTCGGTGGAACAGCGCGACAACCCGGTATTGCGGGGCAGGCCGGTGATTGTCGGGGGCGGGGTGGTGCTCGCGGCCAGCTACGAGGCCAAGGCGTTCGGCGTCCGCACACCGATGCCCGGCCACGAGGCCCGCGCACTTTGCCCGCGCGCTGTCGTCGTCCGGCCCAGGTTTGAGGCGTATTCCGAGGCAAGCAAAGCCGTGTTCGAGATCTTCCGCGACACCACTCCGATCGTCGAGGGCATCTCCGTCGATGAGGCATTTCTCGACGTCAGCGGCCTGCGCATGATCGCCGGCGACCCCGAGGATATCGCCCGCAGGCTGCGCGAGCGGGTCCGCGACGAGGTCGGGTTGCCGATCTCGGTCGGCGGTGCACGGTCCAAGTTCCTGGCGAAGGTGGCCAGTGCGGCCTGCAAACCCGACGGCCTGCGGATCGTCGCCCCCGGCACCGAACTCGCGTTCCTGCATCCGCTGCCGGTACGCCGACTGTGGGGCGTCGGCGCGGTCACCGAACGCAGACTCGCCGACGCCGGGATATCGACAGTCGGTGATCTTGCGGCACTGGGCGAATCGCGACTGTGCTCATTGCTCGGGAGGGGAGCGGGCCGGCATCTGTTCGCGTTGTCGATGGGCGTCGATCCACGTCGCGTCGAGGTGGGCAGGCGTCGTGGGTCGATCGGTGCCCAACGCGCGCTGGGCCGGCGTCCGAAAACCCGGGCCGATCTCGACACCACGGTCATCGCGATCGTCGACGGTCTCGGCAAACGTCTCCGCAAGGCCGAAAGACTCTGCCGCACAGTGGTGTTACGAATCAGGTTCGACGATTTCAGCCGCGCCACCCGATCCCGCACCCTATGGGAACCGACCGACCGCACCGACGTCATCATGTCGACCGCCCGAACCCTGCTCGACGACGCGGCCGGGCTGCTCACCGACCGCGGCTGCACGCTCGTCGGTGTCTCCCTGACCAACCTCGACGACACCGACGCCGTCCAACTCACCCTCCCTTTCGACGCCGATCACGGTGCCGAACTCGACACCACGATGGACAGCCTGCGCGAACGCTTCGGCCGCGACGCCGTCACCCGCGCGGTGCTGGTGGGCCATCACCACGGCGCCGACGCCCCCATGCTCCCCGACTGACCGATCACCCCAATTCTGCTGGTCAAGGTGGGACGGACCTCTGGGCTCCGATGACTGCGGATCAACCGATTTGGCGACATCTCAATTCGCGCTGGTTGATGTGCGACGAGCCCCAGGGCGAGGAGCCTCGAAACCTGGCGAGACGACAATGTCCGCACCCGTCGTCATTCCTAGAGACGCACATCACATTATGGTGATTGCATGACTGTGCAAGACGACGCCATCACCCCCGATCTGATCCCGTCCCAGGTGCCGACACACTGGTACAACCTGGCCGCCGAACTCGATGAGCCGATCCCGCCGCACCTGCATCCGGGCACCAAAGAACCGGTCGGTCCCGACGACCTGGCCGCGCTGTTCCCGGCCGGTCTGATCGCGCAGGAGGTCTCGCCCGATCCGTACATCGAGATCCCGGAGCCGGTGCGGGAGATCTACAAGATGTGGCGGCCATCGCCGTTGATCCGGGCGCGCAGGTTCGAGGGGTCCCTCAACACCAAGGCGCGGATCTACGTCAAGTACGAGGGCGTGAGCCCGGTCGGCAGCCACAAGACCAATTCTGCTGTGGCACAGGCCTACTACAACAGCATCGACGGCGTGAAGCGACTTACCACCGAGACCGGCGCCGGACAGTGGGGCAGTGCGCTGGCATTCGCCGGTGCCCAATTCGGCATCGACATCGAGGTGTGGCAGGTGCGGGCCTCGTACGACTCGAAGCCCTACCGCGGCTTCCTGATCCGCACCTACGGCGGCACTCTGCACCCGAGCCCGTCGGATCTGACCGAGTCGGGCCGGGCGATGCTCGCCAAGGACCCGAACACCACCGGCAGCCTGGGGATGGCGGTCAGTGAGGCCGTTGAGGTGGCCGCGCAGAACCCCGACACCCGCTACGCGCTGGGCTCTGTGCTCAATCATGTTGTGCTGCACCAGAGTGTGATCGGCCAGGAGGCCGTGGTGCAGCTCGCGCAGGTGGAGGCCGGCGCCGACGTCGTGTTCGGTTGTGCCGGTGGCGGTTCCAACCTGGCCGGGCTGTCGTTCCCGTTCCTGCGGGAGAAGCTCCATGGCCGCGGCAACGCGAAGATCGTGGCCGCCGAACCCTCGGCATGCCCGTCGATCACCGAGGGCGAATACCGCTACGACCACGGCGACGTCGCCGGCCTCACCCCGCTGCTCAAGATGCACACGCTCGGAATGGATTTCGTGCCCGACCCGATCCACGCCGGCGGCCTGCGCTACCACGGCATGGCACCCGCCCTCAGCCACACCGTCGAACTCGGCCTGGTACAGGGTGTCGCGATCACCCAGCACGACGCGTTCAGCGCCGGTGTGCAGTTCGCCCGTACCCAGGGCATCGTCCCCGCCCCGGAGTCGACCCACGCCATCGCCGCCTGCGCAAGACACGTCGCCAACAGCGACAAAGAAGAGGTGGTAGTGATCGGCCTCTCCGGCCACGGTCAACTCGACTTACCCGCCTACGCCGAATTCCTGGACGGCAAGTTCTGATCGAGTCGGCTAGGACACCGTTGCCGACGCGGCCAGACATCTTGATCGGCGACGGTGAATGTTCCCGTCAACACAGCGGCCCGCGCAGTGTTGCCGACGCGGCCAGACATCTTGACGAGTGGGAGCGCGAACGGTGACCGCACCACCACTCCGCCGCGCAGTGTTGCCGACGCGGCCAGACATCTTGATCCCTGAGGCCGAAGCGAGGTACGAGCGAGGGTCACGAAGGGTCCGGCGAGACGAGCACATGACCCAATCACCTCGGACGTCCTACTCGAGCAGCTTCTTCTGCACCTTGCCCATCGCGTTGCGCGGCAACGCATCGATATACCGGATCTCCCTGGGCCGCTTGTGATGTGACAGCTGCGACGCGACCAGGTCGATGAGCACGGACTCCTCGACCCTGTCCCCGACAACATACGCGACGATCCGCTGCCCGAGGTCATCGTCCGGAACCCCGATCACGGCCACCTCGCGCACCGAATCATGCCCGAGGAGAACGGTTTCGATCTCCCCGGCCCCGATGCGGAAGCCTCCGGATTTGATGAGGTCGGTGGATCGCCGCCCGACGATCCGGTGCATCCCGGAACCGTCGATCACCGCGACGTCGCCGGTGGCGAACCACCCGTCCCCGATCCACGATTCGGCGGTCGCCTCCGGCCGGTTCAGATACCGAGTACCGACCATTGGCCCCCGCACCAGCAGATCCCCGACGGATTCACCGTCGTGCGGAACGTCGGATTCCCCTTCCCGCAACCGCGTTTCGACACCGGTCAGCGGCAACCCCACCCAGCCGGGCCGTCGTTCACCGTCGGAGCGGGTGCTGACGGTGATGAGTGTTTCGGTCATACCGTAGCGTTCGACTATCTGGTGTCCGGTCAGCGACCGGATAGCGTCGAAGGTGGGTACCGGAAGCGGCGCGCTCCCCGAGATCAGCAACCGGGACGACGACAACGCCTGTGCCGCAGCGGTATCGGCGGCCACCCGCGACCATACCGTCGGCACCCCGAAGAACATCGTCGCACCGCGAGCGGCGGCACCGGCGTATAGAGAAGGCGTGGGGGAACCGGTGTGGATCACCGAGCTGCCCCGGCGCAGCGGCCCCAGGATCCCGAGGATCAGCCCGTGCACATGGAACAACGGAAGACCTTGTGCCAGAACATCATCGGTAGTCCACTGCCAGGCATCGGCGAGGGCGTCGAGTCCGGCGGCGATGGCGCGCCGGGTGATCGGTACGCCCTTGGGTAGTCCCGTCGTTCCCGAGGTGTACAGGATGAACGCGGCGTGATCGGCGGGCGGCTCGGGATGCCGATGCCACGACTTGGCGTACCGCCGTACCGGAACCACCGGCAAGGTGGCACCGTCGGGCGCCGTCCCGAGCCACCCCTGCGCGCCGGAGTCGGAGAGGATGTGCCCGATCTCCCGAGGCCCCGAATCCGGCGGCACCGGCACCACGGTGACCCCGGCTATCAGCCCCCCGAGCACCGCCAGCACCGTCTCGCTCGTCGGCCGCGCCAGCACCGCAACAACCCGAGCTCCGGCGATCCGTTCGGCGACGGCCGTCGCCACCCCGACGAGGTCCTCCCGCGACAGACTGTCGTCGCCGATGCGCAGGGCGTCGGCGGCGTCGGGTGCGGCGGGGTTCAGATACGGCAACAGCATGGTCTTCACTGTGCCACGCCCGGCGCAGCCGCCTGTGTCGTGCTCGCAAAACTCTGGGGAAACGGTCAAGAAGGCATGACCAGTGAATTAGTACGACCTCTGTATACGACGACACGGGCGGGCCTCGCGCACGCTATCGAGACTACCAACCGCGCGATACGCGATGTCCCGGCATACGCGGATTACCTTCGTGCGCAAGGTAATACCACCACCATGGTCGGTGGATCGGCCGAGTTCGAGGCCCTCCCGGCCACGACCAAGGCCGATTACCTGCGCGGCTACGAGGTGCAGGATCTGATGTGGCATGGCGATATCGCCGGATGCGGCACATGGTCGTCCACGTCCGGTTCGTCGGGTGTGCCGACGTTCGTCCCGCGTGACGAGGTCGCGCTCGACGATGCCGTCGATGCCCACGAACGGATTCTCCGCGACGGCTTCGGCGCCGATACCCGAACGACGCTCGTCATCGTGTGCTTTGCGATGGGCACCTGGATAGGCGGGACCTATACCTACCAGGCGATGCTGGGTCTGCGTGAGCGTGGGTACCGGCTGTCGATGGTCACCCCCGGCCTCCCGGTCGATATGGCGGTGCACACCTTGTCCGCCCTCGGACCGCGCTACGACCACGTGGTGCTGGCCGGTTATCCGCCGTCGATCAAGGATGTCCTCGATAAGGCACCCGAGAGTGCGCTTGATCAGGACATCAAGATCCTGTTGGCGGGGGAGGCGATCACCGAATCGTGGCGCGATCACGTGCTGAACCGGATCGGGCATCCCGGCGATCCCGGTCGGGTATGCCTGATTTACGGTACCGCCGAGGCGGGTGTGATGGGACATGAGACTGCGCTGACCACCGACATCCGCCGCCGTGCCGCCACCGACGCGGTGTTGAGCCTGGAACTGTTCGGGGGCAACCAGACTCGGCAGCCGACATTCGTCCGGTATGACCCGGAGCGGCGGTACGCCGAGGTCGATGACGACGGTTTCCTGCTGTTCACCCTCGATTCGTCGATCCCGATGATCCGCTACCGCATCAACGATCAGGGTGCGGTGTTCTCGGGCGCGGCCCTGCGAAGCATCGTGAATGGTTGCGGCCATGGGGATCTGGTTGATCGGATCGATCCCGCGGACGGCTTCCTGGTCCTCGCCGGGCGACCCGATGTCGTCGCGCAGTTCTACAGCCTCAACATCTATGCCGGTGACCTGCAGGAGGCGTTCGACGCCGACGAAGTGATCGACCACGTCACCGGCCGGTTCGTCATCGACCGGAAATTCGATGGCGATTTCAACCAGACTCTGACAATCTCAGTCGAAGTCGCGGAATCGGGAAAGGAAACCAGCGCCCTGAAAGAAGCGCTGGTCGGACGCTGCCTGGACGCACTCATCGCCAACAACTCTGAATTCCGGACGTTGCATGGCCAATACGGCGATCGCACCACCCCCCGAATCGACTTCCACGTTCATGGAACCGGTCCCTTCGTTCCGGGCGCACCCAAGAACGCGCATGTCCGCCCGGCCGTCTGATCAACCACAACCAAAGGAGCACAACATGATCGAGATCCTGCACCCCGTCGACGACCGCGACCGCATCGCCGAACTCGCCGACCAGTACGACGTCGTCGACGCATGGAACATCGCCCGCGAAGAACTCGTCGAACTGTTCCGGCTCGATCCCATCCGCGGATATCCCGGCACCGGCGACGCGGACCTGATCACCCGGTACATCGTGTACCCGTGGCGACAGGCGATGGTGCGTCTGCCCGATGCGGAGACGTTCTACCGGCTGCGCACCGCACGCAACCGCTACCTGATCACCGACGCCGAGCAGCGCCGCTGGTCGGGTGCGGTGGTCGCGGTCGCGGGGCTGAGCGTCGGGGCGTCGATCCTGCACGCGTGCGCGATGACCGGCGCGCGGACTCTACGGATCGCCGACCCCGACACCCTGGGCCTGACGAACCTGAACCGGCTCGCCGGCTCGGTGTGCGACCTGGGCAAGTCCAAGGCCGAGCTCGCCCGACGACGGATTCTGGAGGCCGACCCGTACACCGACGTCACCGTCTTCGGCGACGGGTACACCGCCGAGAATGCCCGCGCATTCCTCGGCGGACGCGGAACCCAGCCCGCCGACATCGTGCTGGAGGAGGTCGACGATCTGGCGACCAAGGTCGAGATCCGCCGCCACGCCAGGGCTTTGGGAGTTCCGGTGGTAATGGTCACCGACGACGGCGACAACGTCATCGTCGACGTCGAACGCTACGACCTGGACCCCGGCTACCCGCTGTTCCACGGCAACGCCGGGGACGTGACGGACCTGGACCCCGAGGCGCTGCGCGATCCGGCTCAGCGGGTGCGGATCGCCGGGGCCATCGTCGGCGACGACATCAGCCCCCGGATGACGGTCGCGCTCGGCCAGGTGGGCAAGACGATCCCGTCGTGGCCGCAACTGGGCAGCGCCTCCACGCTGGCCGGAGCCGTCGGCGCGGTGACCGCCCGGCGCATCGTCTGCGGCGCCGACGTCCCGTCGGGCCGCCATCGCATCCGGATCGATGACATCTAATCCAGACGACATCTAATCCAGATGCGGCTCAAGCACATCGGAGTGGTCGTGCCGCCGGCACCAGCTGACGATGTACCGCGCGTGCAGCCCGCACCAGCGGTATACCGACGGCTGGGTCAGCGGCAGCCGCTCGTCGTGTTCGTTGCGTGCGCGCATGAGCGGGCCGATGTAGTTGGTGGCGACCTTGTTGGCGGTGTTGATCGACACCTTGGTGACCGCGGCGAGGGTGGCGTTGTCGGCGGCGTTGCCTGACGCGATGGCCCCGGCCATCCGTGCGGCGGTGATGCCTTTGCGTCCCTGGAACTGGGTGAACAGCGACGGCCGACTGCTTCCGGTGACGGGGGCCCGCATTGGTTGCCCGAGCGCCACGGTCTGCATCGCGGTGGCCAGCGCCTGGAAGCCGTCGGCCTTGGCGACCACCCCGGCCACGTCGTTGCGGAGCCGGGCCTCGGCGAGGTGGTCTTCTTCCATCGAATGTCCTTGCGTGGCAAGCAGGACCGGTGCCGTCCGGTTGGCTTTTCGGAGCCCGTCGATGACGTCGAGGCCGTCGAACGTCCACTCCAGGTCGGCGCGGTTGAAGATGAGGTCGGCCGCCACGACGTCGAAGCGGACCTGTGCGTCGATGGCACGTTTGAACTCGGCCCGGTCCCGCGCGACGGTGATGGTCGCGTCGGCGAACTTGGCGTTCAGCGGAGCGGCGATGACGTCACCGAGGGGCGAGGCGATGAGGATGCGCATTCCCGAAGGCATATGCGTGATTATGCCTGAACAGTGTCGACTTGTGCGCGATAAGGGGTGCAACTCACTAGAACATCCCATCCTACGCGTGATTCGCACCCAAAGCTGTCGTCCAGAGTGCTGAACACCCGCTCCGAACAGATGAATCTGGAACAGCAGGAACAGCGGAACGACGCAGCGGCCGACGGGTGGGGCCAGCTGTGGCGACAACCGAACCGGAGCAGTCCCTTGACGGAGGAGCCGAACATGACCGCAGACATCAACGACGCCCTTGAGATCGCCGTCAACCCGCTACCCTCAGGACACGAGGTGGCGGTGGTCGCCGAACACGACCTGGCCGACGCCGCGTACGTCGCCCTGATCAGGGGTTTCGGACACGACTGCGCCTCGGTCGACCTCGACGAGTATCCCGCGGGCGCGATGCTGCTGCCCGGAACCAGGGCGGTCGTCGCGCGCAGTGCACGCGGCCTTGTCCGTGCGCGGGCCGCCGCTCCCGACGCACTTCTGGTCGGAATCGGGATCGCCGACGGCGCTGCGGGATCGAACGCCCTGATCCTTCCCGATGTCGCCGAGTCGGCACCACGGCTGCGTGCCGTCCTCGACTCCGGACGACAGGCGCCGACCCCGAAAAAGGGCAGGGTTCATCTCAGCGAACGGGAACTGGGAGTGCTGTCGACGTATGTGCTGGGGTCGACGGTCTACGAGACGGCCCGGCGGCACTACATCTCCGAGAGCACCGTCCGCACCCATTTCCGCCGCGTCGTCACCAGGTACAGCAACGCGGGCCGCGCGGTGAACAACAAGTCACAACTGCTCATCGAACTGATCGCCGACGGCTGGCTCGACGGCGACCAATTCAATCGCTGACAACACGGGGGGCGGGCAGCTTCCACAGCGCATCATGGGCGCGGCACAAGCGTCCGCTGTTACGGCATCGTCGGCAGGTGAGAAGCCCGGCGATGCTGTAACTGCCGGCGTGACCACCGCAATCCGGGCACGGAACCAGTGGCTCCGAGCACCGTTCGCACGCGTACATCGTTGTCCTCACCATCCCCATATCCGACCCGCTGGCGTGTGGTGCTCACGGTAGCCCGGCCAGGGGCGCCGGCACATCGTCCATTAAGGCGAATCTCAGGTGAATCTCATCGTGTTGCGGTGGGGAAACGGATATGCGGATGTAGCTATTTCACGGGACAAGGAGAACACCGAGATGACTGTGGCCACCGATCCGACCGACAGCAGCACCGGAACTACCAAGGACGCACCCGATTCGTTGATCCCGCTCGATGTTCTGCTGCGTCAACGGCTACCCGGCGCATTCAGCGACAACGACGTAGTCGAGATCGCGAGACTGGCCTACGAAGAACTTGAGCTTCGAGTGGGAACGCGCCTGTCCGAAAGCCTCACCGACGTACAGCTGGCAGAATTCGAGGCGCTCATCGACAGCGAAGACCACGAAGGCGCCCAACACTTCCTGGATACCCAGGTGCCGGGCTACAAGGACGTCGTTCGGCAGGAGTGCGACAAGGTGGTCGACGAGGTGGTCGCGCGGATCTTGAAAGGGTAGCCGGCGACCTCGTGCGGAGTCCGGTTACCAGAGCCGGACTTCGGGGCTGGCGGCGAGGACGTCGGCAAGCAGGGGATCGAGTCGGCCGGCCAGCTCGCGTTGGGGTCCGAGCAGCAACGTATTCGATGCGGCGATGAGCGCCGGCGGCGGGTTCATCGGGAGTGCGGCTGTGCTCAGCAGTCTCGCGGCCGCACTCAGCGTCTCCGCGGATTCATCGTCGTCAGGGGTTTCGAACCGCGGGGAACCGGATTCTGAATTATCGAATGGTGCAAGGGAATTCATGGAATCATCGGCGTGGCCGTTGTGTACGCCGGCGTTGATGCCGGATTCGATGAGATCGGCCACCAGATCGGGTCGCCCGAACTTGTGGGCCATATCGAAGGCGGTGGCCAGGCGGTCGGCGAATGTCGCTGTCCACTCTGCACGGCGCCTGCTGTCGGCGAACTGAAATCGTTGATAGTCGATTGCGATCACGGACGACACCGCAGTGTCGAGGGCTTCGGCGACCAGTTCGTCCTGCCGCGCCGGGTTCATGCCTGCTTCGGTCAGTAGGCGTTTGACTCTGTTCCACGAGAGATTGGGTATCTGATGGTGCATTCCAGCCTGGGCCAGGCCGTCGGCAGCGTGCTCGAATGCCAAATCGGAGGCTACAAAATCATTCTGGGAAAAATAGAAGATCGCGAGATTGTAGTCGCACACGGCCGCCTTGTCCGGTCGGCCGATGTCGGAAAACTCCTGTCGCACCTGGAGGAGCGTCGAAATGCCACTCGCCAGATCACCCGACATGGCGCGTGCGAAGGCGAGCGCCATGGTTGTGTCACGGACATCGTCGATGGCGCCGATAGCGGTGAAACCCTCGACAGCATCGGTCAATTCGCTGACTGCCTCGCTGAATCGGCAGGATTCGACATTCAGTGCACCCAACGACGCCGTGCAAAGGATGGACACGCGAGACGTTGCGGGAAGAGCGGATCGCACGGCGCGAAACTCGGACTCGGCCATCTCTCGGCGTCCGGCGCGCCGGTACAGATTTGCGAGATTGATTCGCGGGCCCAGAGCTTCGTCGGGAAGGCCGAGATCCTCGTACTCGGCGATCGCCATGAGCAAAGCCTGTTCGGCGATCTCGTAGTCGCCGGTGTGCGTCGCCATGCCTCCCACGTTGTTGCTCGCCTCGGCGTGCAGACGGCGTTCACCATGCTCGTCCCATTCGTCACAACTGATCGTGAACGCCTGCTGAGCGGTGTGGTAGTCGCCGACACTCTCCGCGATGAATCCGATGGTTAGCATGCAGCGTGTCGCCATCACGGTGTCGACCTGCTGATATGCCTCGCGGGCGGCCAGATACTCGTCGATCACGTCATCGTAGGGCGCGACCTGGAACATGTGGTCGGCAAGTTCGACATGTGCCGCACCGGCCGCGGCCAGATCGCCGCGTTCGGCCGCCGCTGTGGCGATCTCGTCGAGCTCGCAGGCCCGCCGGTCCCATTCCCGGAACTCGGCGTCGTCATCGTCGTCAGTCATCACCTGAGCGTAGTCGTATTCGGCGGTGGGGAAACGGTCAAAGATATGCGACCGCAAGAGGCGGCCGCCTGAGCAAGAGAAGGAGTGACGCCATGACGCGACACAATCCGCGTGCGGGCCGGTCGTCGGCTCGCCGCACCGTCGGCAGGAGGGTGCTGGTGGCGATGCTGGGCGTGGTGCTCGGCATCGTCGGGCTGGCCGGGGTCAGTTCTCCCGCCCACGCGAACGGCACGGTCGACGCATTCGTCAATCGGTGGAATGGCAGCTACGCCGACTACGACGGTGCCTACGGCGCGCAGTGTGTCGACCTGTTCAATTATTACAACCGGGACGTCGTCAAGGCGCCCAGGATCGCTGTCAATTACGCGGCACAGCTGTTTGGTGCCGCGCCGTCCAGCCACTACGAGAAGCTCTCACCGGGCGTCACGCCACGCAAAGGTGATGTGGCGGTGTGGGGTACGAGCTGGCCGTACACCAGCGCCGGGCATGTCGCCATCGTGCTCGGCGATCAGGGCGGCAACATCTCGGTGCTGTCGCAGAATCCCGGTGCCGCCAAGATCATGTCGATCACCAAAGCTCACCTGAGCGGGTATCTGCGGCCGCGCAATCTCGGACCGTCGGGAGCCAATCCCGTCGGAAACATCGACGAGGTGTCGGTACCGGGAACCGGCCGGGTACGCGTGCGGGGCTGGGCATTCGACTCGGACAACTCAGGAGCGTCGATCGACGTCCACGTCTACGTCGGTGGTCCGGCCGGTTCAGCAGGTGCACAGGGCTATCCGCTTCGCGCGCAGGGGTCGCGTCCCGACGTGAACAATGTGCACCGGATCGGCGGCAACCACGGATTCGACGCGGTTCTCAACACCGGCAAGGTCGGTTCGACGCAGGTCTGCCTGTACGCGATCAATATCGGTGGCGGCGGCAACGTGCACCTCGGTTGCCGCACGGTCACCATCAGCAGTCCGCAGCCCGGTGGCGTTGTCGACGAAGTGACCGCGCTCGGCGGTGGCAAGGTGCGGGTGCGCGGGTGGACCTACGACCCCGACGACAGCTCGGCCTCGCTGACGGTGCACGTCTACATCGGCCCGCAGCCCGGACAGCCCGGATCCTGGGCTCTGGTCTTCCCGGCGAATGTGAGCCGTCCGGATGTGAACCGCGCGTTCGGGATCGGTGGTCAGCACGGTTTCGACCGGGTGCTGACGACCTCGGCGCGCGGCCCGCAGACGGTGTGCGCTTACGCGATCAACATCGGCAACGGCAACCACAACCCGCAGGTCGGGTGCAAGACGGTGACCGTGAGGTAGTGGCGTGACCGCGAGATGTCGCCGGTCGCGACCGGTTCCGGGGCGGCCGGCGACATCTTCGCTCGTATTCGGGCGGCGACATGTTCGCCGTATCCGTGGGGAAAAGGATCCACAGGTACGTAGCGAGGAAAGGGACAGATATGAGACGGCAGAATCTCAACGCGGTCGACGCTATCGCCGATCGTGAGGCCGCCGAACGCGGCGACCTGTTGATCGTCGGTGTGCGACCGGCCACCGGCACGAGGGTCCGGACCGACGTGCTCGATTCGATCACGTCGATGATCGGGATGGTTCCCGATGCGGTGCTGCATCTGTCGGTGGGCCGTGCCGCCGACGGCGTCACCGGATCACCCACCACCAGTGTGCGAGTGCACGTCACCGGACCCGCTGGGTCCGGTGAGCTTCTCGACGAACTCGCGACCGTGCTCGATCCGTATGTGGAGACCACGTCCTCCCGGAAAGACGTACCTGCGGTTGCTCGGTTGGCCGAGCACCGGTGGATTCTGCGCCCGGACGTCAGCCGTTTCGGTTTCATCACCGGCGAGAACGGCGGGGCCGGGGAAACCACCATCCGCGCCTACGAGTGGACGGCTGAAAATCCTGTCGCACAAGATGACTACCACCGGCTGTGGCGGGCACTGTCGACCTGGCCGGACGGTCGAGTCGACGTGACGGTGCGTGCGGGTGCACAATCGTCGTTCCGGGTGACGATCACGCTCGTCGGTGCCGCGCAGCCGCCGTTGAGTGTGCGTGCCGCCGCCGAGAACTGGTTTCCCGGATTGCGCGCGGTGCCGGCGACCGGCGAGATCGCCGAACTGCGTTGCGTAGCAGCGGACACCCAACTGGCATTGCTCCTCCCGCTGCCCGTCAGCGACGTCGTGCCCGTTGGCTTCCTGTCGGGATCGCCCGCGCCGCTTCCGGTTTCGATGACGTCCGAGGCGTTCGGGACGTACGCCGACGAATCGGATACGGTGAGAATCGGTTTCGCCCGTACCGACGCCCACGAGACGATCGATGCCGCATTGGAGGACGAGGAACTGCGCCGGCATGTGCATGTCGTGGGAGCCACGGGAACCGGTAAGAGCACTCTGCTGGCCGACATGGTGCACCAGATCGCACACAGCGGTCACGGCGCGCTGGTCCTTGATCCGCACGGCACGCTCGTCGACCGGATCATCGAAGAGTTGCCCGAGTGCGCGGCGGACCGTGTCCAGGTGGTCCGCGCCGACGACCTCGAGCATGTCGTTCCGCTCAATCCTCTTGCCGGTGGCGATGAAACGCAGCTCGACACCGCGATCGCCGACATGTGCGAGATGTTCTACGAACTGTACGACCCCAAACGCACCGGCATTGTCGGACCCCGATTCGAGGAGCGTCTGGGATATGCGCTGCGTGGTCTGGCGCTGCTGCGCGGAAACCGGGCCAGCCTGCTGGATGTCCCGATCATCCTGGACCACAAGGGTATGCGCAGGGCGCTGTTCAAGAAGCTGACCGACCCGCGGGTCAAGCAGTGGTGGTACAACGACGACCGGCACACGAAGTCGAACGAGTACGCCGATCTGGTGTCCTGGACGACGTGCAAGTTCGAACGGTTCTCGGCCAGCCCGGCATTGCGGGCGATCCTCGGGTCCGGTGCCGACGCCTACGACCCCGTCGGGGCGATGGACGACGGCCGGATCATCCTGGTGGACTTGGCGAAAGGCCAGATCGGTTCGACCGGTGCCCGGATGCTGGGATACCTGCTGCTCAACAGATTCTGGGTGGCAGCGATGAACCGCAACACCGATCGCCGATTCCACGTCATCGTCGACGAAGCCCACGCGGTGATGGCCGGATCACTGGTCAACATGCTTTCGGAGGGAAGGAAGTTCGGTCTGTCGGTGACAGTCGCACACCAGTATCTCGACCAGCTCGCCCCCGACATCCGCAACGGTCTATCGGGAAACGTCGGCACCACCGTGATGTTCCGCGTCGGCGGTCGGCACGCCGACGAACAGGCCGCCGTCATGGGAAGGCAGATCGATACCACCACGCTGGCGAACCTGCCGACCTTCAACGCCATGGTGGTGCGGACCGCCTCGGAGTCGGTGAGCTCGTGCCCACACACCGTCATAGTGGGTGGACAGACCCACCCGTGCCGGCATGCGGATGCCGATACCGTCGTGCGCGCAAGCCGGGGTCGTGTCGCGGAATTCAACGGACGGATCAAGCAGTTCGATCCTGACGTCGAGTACCCGGAGGACGGTTCCCGGCCGCGGCCCGTCCCAGGCAAGAAGGAGGAACCGTCATTCCTCGATGAGTGGCTGGAAAAGCGCAGGCAGACAGCCAAATCTGATGAAGCTGCCGGGAGCGGGGACGCCGGATCGGCCGGTCGTCAATAGCCCCAGTTCAGGGGGCATACCGATTCATCGTTTACGACGAACTTCTCAGTTGGGAGCCGCTATCGCGGACCTGATTCGGTATATTGATGAGCTTGCGGACCGTGGGGAAACGGCTATTCCTATGTCAGCAGAGGGCGTCAGGAGAGGTCCGGAAATGATACTCGACTCCGATCTGGACGGCGCCTGCACGCGCGTTGCCGGTGCCCAGAATGAAAGGACGAAAACATGTATGTGACACAGGATCCACTCGTACGGCATCCCGACGGAGTCAGCATCGGTGAGCACAGGGCCGCCGGGCGACGCCGGCTGCTGGCGGCTCCGCTGTGGATATCTTTGCAGCTGATGATGATTGCTGTCATTGTGATGGGCCTGCTGGTGCAGGGCGAGTACGTCATGATGCGACTGGTTATCGACGAACTCCTCCCCGGCGCCACAGCCGATCAGCGGACAGCGGTCGGCATCGTCGTCACCCTCGCCTATCTGATTGTCTGGGCCTCTGTGGGCTTCTGCGTGGCTCGGGCAAGTGCAGTCATCCACGAAGTGGGCGTACCGGGTGGGAAAGTCCCGCGGATGGCCGCAATACGGCAGTTCGGAGTCGTTGGTGCGATCGCGGTGATCTTCGGGCTTGCGGTGATGGCCGGAGCAGCATACAGCAGAGCCGATGCGCTCGCCACAACTGCGGGACGCGACGCGCGCAGTGCCGAGATTCTGTCGAATAGTGAGGCCGACGAGGCCGTGCTTGATGCGGTGGCAAAGGAGGCGTACGACAATGTTTTCGGCCGCGACCTGCTGTGGACGCTGCTCACGCTCGGTGTGTTGGCAATCGCTGCGCTGGTGGCCGGCCTGGCGGTGCACTCGCTTGCCAAGTCGGCGGGTGTCGGCATCGCCGAGGCCCGGATCGGACGGGCGCGTCGGCAGGCCGACCGCGCCAGGGCCGATATGGTCAAGGCTCAAGCGGAAGTCGAAGCACTCCAAGCCGCGAAACAGGCCCGGGCCGAAGGCGCTCGCAAGGCTGAGGCGGCATTGACGGAGCGCTACCACAATCACGGGCCGGCGCACGCGCGTGTGTACCTCGTGGCGCGCAAGGGCAATCCGGAGTTCACCGACTATCTGATCCCGGCCCCCGGACCGGAAAGCTGATCGCGCGGCAGTAAGGAGAAGATCATGCATTTACCTTTTGGACGGCCGAGCCTGCGGCCGTCGAAACCCAACAGCGACGGCGACGATGACCGTCCGATCCGTTGGTCGGAGGCATCTCGGGAGCACGAGCGCAGGGTCCGCCGAGACGGCAGACTCGACGGTAAGAGTGGTCTATTTCCAGATGCCGCGACCGGACACACTCCCGCGACCGAGCAGATCCAGGCCAAGTATCGCAACTCCAGTGCCAACAACGAGAAGATCCTCGCAGCGGACTTGTTGGAGATCGACGTCAACGATCAGGCCCTGGCCGCTGAGCAGCGTCGAGTGCAGACGGACCTGGATGGCTTCGAGATCCCCGAACAAGTGGCTCGCAACCGCGACGAGGAAGATGTCGCGGCCCGCAGGGGGAGGCGTAAGGCCAACGCGGTTCGGGCGGCGAAGGTCAGCGAGCAGGCGGCCCTTCGCGCGCGGCTTGGCGAGATCAAGAAGGAACGGGCCGCACTGGCCGAGCGTCGTGCGAACGCCATCAGCGATGCCCTGCAGCACCGTGAGGCCGCGCGACAGTTGTGGGCGCAGCTCGTAGCCCTCTACTGGACGCGCTATCTGCGCTTTCATCCCGACTCCGACGAGGTGCGCCAGGCGTATTCGGTCCCGGAACTGACGCTGGCCGCCGGCGCCCCACAGGTTACTGACCACGTTCCTGGTTCTACTGCGAAAGGACTTTGACGATGCGCTGGTTCAGCCGTAAGCCAAAACCGATCACCCCGACGACCACCGATCCGTGGACGACCGGTTTCACCCGGCGCGACTTTGGTCCCGAAGCCATCGATGCCCCTATGGCGCAGCCACTTCCACAGGAAGTGATGGGCGAGTCCGGGCAATTGCATCGGCTGATCGAAGGGCAGATCGAGCGGATGCTGCCCGGTCTGGAAGACAATCACGGCCATGTCCTCGACGAATGGTTGGCCACCCAACTGGCCTCGGCGGTGAATGCTCTCCACGAGCAAGTAGCGCGCCAGGACGCCATCGCGGACGGGCTGATCAGGTCCGCCCAGGATCGGGCAGAGCGTGCCCGCGACCGTCATAGGCAGCACGCCGAGCGGATGCATAGACTTACCGCACAATTGGCTGAACTGCGCCACGATCTGGCACCCCAACGGACTACGGCGCCGGATGCCCTGGTGCCCGGCGAGACTACGTCCGCTGCGCGCGACACACCAGCCCAGAGTCCGGCCGAACTACCCCACAAGGAGTTGCAGTGAATTACTCTCGTCCGGCCCGTATGTCAGCCGCGGCTCTGATCATGGGATCAGCGATATTGGCGTCTGGCTGCATAGTGGGGCCTGGCGATGATGATGGCGAACTGGTCACAGTGCCCTGCGCCATCGCCGCAGACGCGACTACGAGCGACGACTTTCTCACCCCGAAGACCACGGCGCTGGTGCACGGATTCCTCAGCGAGGTAGCCTGTTCGAAGGTATCTGTGCGGCCGATCAGTATGAACTCGATCGGCGAGGACTGCACCGTTCCCGATGTCGCGGTCGACCTACGGGCCTCCGATGACAATGCCGTGGCCCGCAAGGCAGAGATCCAGTCCCGGATCGTTCCTTTGGTTACCAAGAACATCGCCAAGGTCACCGAGTGTGTCCAGCAGGAGGGGCGTGGCCGGGGGACCGATGTCGTCGGAGTCTTCAACGCGATCGCTTCACTCGTCAACGGCAGTACCGTGCATGTCCTGGTGGTGTCGGACATGGTCCAGAACGTCGGTGTCGATCTGCAACACCGCGACCTGGCCGCCAAGGATGTTGCGACAGCTGCTACTCGTGAACTTGCCGCGGCGCTTCCCTCGATGAACGGGTGGAAGACGAGGGTCGGTGGCCTCGGGACCGGAACCACTGATATGTCACCGGCACATTCCGCTGCGTTGCACCAGGTTTGGCGAGATGCGCTGACCCAGAAGGGTGCTGCGGTGGAGTCGGTCGGTGTGTAGTCAGCTGCGATAGCGAGGCGGGTGGACCTCGCGCGGGGGACATACATGGCATGCGGCGGCAGCCCAGGTCAGCGGCGAGGTAGCCGGACCTGGGTTGTCGCGCCATACTGCCAGCTTGCGGCGCTGCCATTGTGCCAGCGCCTGCACAGGGTCGGCCGCTTCATGTGTCTCGTCGACGGCGAGCGCGAGTTCCGTTGTGGGGCCGGGTATCGCGGTGTGTGACGCATACTTCTCGAAAGCCGAGTCGGACGGCAGCGTCCACCGGGTGGTGGTGACAAGTTCGGCTCCGGAATTGAACATTGCCATCACGAGACCGAATGTTTCCGAACTCCGGTAGTCGACACCACCCTCGCAGGCGATAATCGCCACCCGCGGTGGCATCGGCCAGATGACATGCCCCGGACCGGATTCCGGTGCCTCACCGACTTCATCGAAGGCGGTGCCGAGCATCAGGTCCAGAGCTGAAAGCGGGCGGTGCGCCTGATTGACGGTATCGGTGTAGCCGGGTTCGTTCGCGTCGTCGGACAGGTGCAACGACGCCGATCCGGGCTCATCCAGCGTCGACGACACATGGCCGAAGTAGACCAACCGCCCCGGATCGTCGCGGAGGTCGTCGCTGAGGTCCCAGCGGTCCACGACCTTTCCGACTCCCGAAAACGAGGTTCTCGGCCGACTTCGGATGCGTTCGACGAATGCCTCGGCGTTGGTGGGCAGACCGTACGGATTTATCCGTCCGAGGACCTGGCCGAGTCCGGAAGAGGTCGGAAGTTTCGGATCGATCATATACACGGTGGGGCGCGCAGCGCGAGAACTGTTCCAGCGCGCAGGAATACGTGCCCTGCCGACGTGTATGGTCGCCGGTGGCTCATAACAGACATCCACGACCTCGATCAGTCGTCGCGGGTCATCGATCACCGCCAGCTCGAACGGCATACGCGCAAGCATCCGGCTGGGCGTGATCCGGACGGTCACCCGGCCCCGGGCGGCCCGTTCGACGATCTCTCGCCGGACATCTTGCGGGAACACCATATCCGCGAGCCGAGCGTTCAGGGAGAACTCACTCAGCGGACGAACCAGTGCCCCGGTCAGCGCTGACCGCACCGGGTCTGCGTCATCACCGGTTGTTGTGATCAGCGCACTGTCTAGCGTGACGAGTCCGCGGTCACGCGTCGCCGACGAAATACGATGCACCGTTGGTGAATCAGGGCGATCGAGCCACCGGAACGACACGTAGGTGTCACCTGAATCGAAGGCCCGTAACAGCAGGGTGCTGTCGTCCGGTGATTCGGCCACTACCTATTCCCCACAGCAAGGAGTTCGGTCAGCGTCGGACCTTGTGGGCCGTCCGTGGCCGGTGGTCCATCGAGACTCGCGACAAACGAACCAACCGCATCTACATAACGGGCGACGGACTCCGTGTCGGGGGTGTTCCTCGTTCGTCGCGCGAGTTGCCGGGTCAACCCTTGGACGGTGGCGACAACCTCGTCCCGTTCATGACCGATTCTGTTCGCGTTCTGCTGAATCCGGGTCAGAACCGATTCAGCGGTGGTTGCGCCGGCTCCGGCGAGGATGGCGCCCGCTTCCCGATGCAACGACCACGCGTAGCGGCAGTGACGATCGATGCGGGTCATCGCGATGCCCAGTGGATCCAGCCGAATCGACTCCAGTGGTGTGTCCGCCGAGATCAAGGCGAATCGCAACCCAGATGGATCGCTTGTACCGGGGTATAATTCGGCGCTGATCTGACCGCCGGACGCTGAACATGGTGCCACCGCCAGAATTTCGCCTGTCGACGAGTCAGCGGCGACCGCCATCGTTTCTTGTATCTCTTGGGATTCGGGAATCACCTCGTCCCGCAATCGGGCCCGCACCGAGATCGAGCCGTCGGTCGTGGTGATCTCGAGATCGGGAGCGTCAGGTCCGGTGAATCGCAGCGCCCGCGCCGGAAATGGCCGAAGATCGTTGAGCTGACCGGTCACTGTAGAGAAATCACCGAGCGAGGTAGCCAACTCGTCCTGGCCTATTAATCGGCTCAAACCAGTCTGCCACCCGATGTCGTCGGCGAGCAGATGGGTCCGCAGGATGCCGGCGAGGCGATCTCGGGAAGGCGTATCAAGGGCGTCAGGCGGACACGAGTCGATAATGCTGGACAGCATGCGCACCGTTGCCGGGCTGTGGTCGCCGTTGTCGATCTCGTCAACAAGCCGTTCGGCAGCCGTTGCCCCCAGCACGTAATAGCGCAGAGCCGGTTCGAAGGAACCGAGCTTCCTGTGCGCGAAAGCTTGGTCGAGCAGTAGCGCCGCCTCATCGAGATCACCCAGATGTATCCGGTCGACGGCGCGTACCGTCGCGAGGCGGGCGAATGACTCGGCGAGGGTTGGGCCGTCGATCCGGGCACCGTCCGGTGCCGCGGACAGACGCTGCGTGAAGTCGACCTCTGTGAACAGCGCACGGGTTGACCGCACAATCGTCGAATCCACGATCACGTCGATGACGACGTCGGGGAATGCCGCGTCGATGACGACTCCGACGCCGCCGATCTCGATGTGTACCGGTTCGAGCACGATTGCCGTATCGGCGTGCCATGACACGAGTGTTGAGCTGTCACGGGTGACGATGCCGCTCAGACTGCCGGTCATCAGAGGTCTCCCCGCTGTGTGGTGGTGCCGTCCCGAAGCTCGCGTATTGCCCGGTTGACCGCACCTTCGATAAGGGCCGCAACATATCCGGCGGCTCCCGCAGCGGTACTGAACCGGCATTCCGCGGCGATGTCAGGAGACCAGAGCGATTGTATCTCCCGCCGGAACAATCGGGGACCCGACGCCGACGTCGTTCTGCCGAGCAGGAAGTCGATTGCCAACGAGGCCTCCCAGCACAATTCACCGCTGCTCGACAAGCGTGCGGCAGGATCGGTTCGAACGAAGTCTGCTGCGATGCTCATCATATCGGTGGGCTCTGCCTGCGCGGGCGGTGCAACCGCAACGGCGTTGTCACGAGTTCCTGAGTCGTCAGGGTCGTCACGTTGTGTCAGGGGTGTTTCGTGTTCGAGTTGCTTGCTGTGACGTATGTACTTGTCCTTGCGGGCATCCTCGATTCTGCTCCGGAACATCCACTCGGTGCCGGCCAGAGTCATGCCTTTCGACAGCCGATTCACATAGGTGGTGAGTACCCGCTCGTATGCCTCGCCGGCCAGCGGACTGTTTCGTTCCCGCTCAACCACCTGCTTGTCGATGATCGCGTCGAGGAACTCCTTGGCCAGTCGCCGCAGCTCGGCAAGTTCGTTTTCGGACAGCTCGTCAGCCGGTTCGACACCGTAATCACGGACGAGGCTGCTGAACCGCTCGGACAGGGTAGCTTTCTCATCATCGGCCAGTTCGCGGGGAATACCGTTACCCGTCAACCGAATCCGGCGAAGATGATGGAGGTACGCCTGAAGCGAGGTGCGGGTGTCCTGTCTGTGCCGGCGTGTCTGGTCGCGGACGAAGTCCCCGGCCGAGTTCTGCGTGGCGATCACACCGTCGACAACCATCAGCTCGCGCACGGCTCCGGGGGCCTTGCGCGCGCCCTCCCGGACGGCCAGCAGAACATCTTTCGGCCAGCCGACAGGATTCAGGACCATCAGGGTGTCGCACCATCCGACGCTGTACCGGCTCAACGGCTCGACCAGATCGGCGCACGCGGCCAGCCCCGCGGTGAGCGTAGCTCGATCGGCGACAGGAAGGCGTTGTTTACGCATGAAGACGGTCAGACTGGGATAGTAGGCGGGACCGAACCAATCACACGCACCGAGCTTGCCCGCCCAGCCATGCAATTCGTCGGGCAGCTTTCCCGCAGTCGGCCTCGGCATCGTCATCTGGCCGCGCCACTGCTTGAGCAGTTCGTTGCGGCCGATACCTTCCGGACCGACGATGAACCGGTCGATCGACGGCGGTGGTTCGGGTGCGGGTATCACCGGTGGTTCAAGACGTTCCACGGGGCGCTCCTGTCGGTGTCGGATGCGAATTCTAGACGGTTACGTGTCGCATGTGTTGATATACAACCGTTTCCCCACATCACAGGAGGTGACGGCAGTCATCGCCGTCGCATTCTCGACATTGCCCACAGGGAGAAGAACAGGACTATCAGGTAGGTCAGCATGAGCATGATAGCCGAATCGGTGTGCAGGTTCTCGCAGTTCGCAACGGGGGCAACGAAGTCCATAAGGGCTGCCAGTCCGAGAGCGGTGCCGATCACGGCCATGCCGATGACAGGCCGAATTCCTACGAGCAGCCCACACACGATCGCGGCACCTATCGCGACGAACATACTCACCTGGTAGTCACCGAGCGCGGTCCACGGTTGAGGCCGGCTCCAGAACTGGATGGCCTCGATGATCCCGACCCAACTCAGCGGGAGATAGCGAAAGTCCGACACGCTCCAGCGGAAGGCCAAGGTCTTGGCGGTGACCACCAACCACGTGAGTGCGAATGCCCCCGTCAGCGAGTACTGCTGCCCACTGCCGAATCCATCGCCACAACCGGAGCCGTTCAGTCCCAGCAGCGCTGGGAGCAGCGCGATCAGCCCGATACCGCTGTAGCACCATCCTGCGACGTCTGCGATCGGCCCGCCCATGCGGTAGGCAACTGCGGTGACGACAGCCAGGAACCCACCCATCGACGCGGCCATTTGCCAACCATCACCGGCGAGCATGCCCAGAGCGATAGAGGCGAGCAGACCTTCGAGGATGATCAGCGACGGGTTTTCCTTCGGGTCCGAACTCACACATACCTCGCGGGGAGGCCCATTGATCCGATCATCCGCGACATGTATCACCTCCGGTGCGTAGTCGTCGCCGCCGCCAACGATGTTCATCAGAAGTAACTAATCGGCATGCCCCCAAAAGTAGGGTATTGACATTGAGCCGAATCGAAGGCTGAGGTCGAGAACGGCGTGTCTGTATGGCGGCGAAGGTGATTCATCCCTTTGGGCGACACGCGATGGCGACTCGGATCCGTAGGATGCGTTAGCGACAACTCCTTGTCGTGGCGTACTCACGGTGCATGAATTGGGTCATTCCGCGACCCGGACAGCAGGGTCGGCAGTTCGGAAATCAGAGAGGCTACCGAGTTGATTCACGATGACGGCTACGGGGATGTGCCCGTGACCGGTGCGCGTCCGCCGGGAACGCCCCCAGACCCGGCACAGCAAAGCGCTGAGCGATTCCGGCAGTCGCCGCCCCCGCCGCAATCGCCTCCGCCGTACGTGGAGGCGTCGGCAGGCCGTCGTAACCCGCCGCCGATGGGCACTGGCGGTCCGCCGCCGGCACCGGGGCCGTCGTTCCCGGTACCTCCCGCGGGTCATGGGCATCCGCAGCCGGGTTACCAGGTCGGCGCCAACCACAGTGCGGCTTATGGTCCGGGCACGTCGCCCGAGTCCCGGGAACCTCAACCCGGTGCTCCGGCAGCCGAACTCATGGCTATCGGGGAGCGACTCGATAGCATCGACGGCTCGGTGCGAGGCTTTCATGTGCGCGCCGAACAGTACGAGACGATCATCCGCAAGATGCAGTCAAAAATCGAGGACCTGCAAAGTGATCAGGTCAGGACTCTTCTCAAGCCGGTGATCAGTCGTCTGGCGAACCTGTACACCGAGGCTATGACGGCTGCCGAGCGCGCGGCTGGGCGTGGAGATACCCAGGCCCAGAAAGATTTCGGCTATTTCGCGGATGAGATCGAGGAGGGCCTGGAACTTCTCGACATCGAGTCGCTCGGTACCCGGGTGGGCGACGACTTCAACGCGAAGATTCAAGCGGCGAGCGGTACGGTCACTACCGATGATCCCAATCTTGATCGCAAAGTTGCGCAGGTAATCCGCCAGGGTTTCAGCTATACCGGAGCTGATCGGGCGCTGTTGCTGTCCAAGGTAAGGGTCTACCGCTACTCGGGCCGAGTCACTGAGTCCGCCGTACCGAGTGCGACACCGCTGACCGACGACCATGTCAATTCTGAAGGAGAAGGACACTGATGGGCGAAGTATTCGGTATTGACCTGGGCACCACATACTCTGCGGTGGCCAAGATCGACGAACTCGACCAGGCCGTCGTCGTCAAGAACGCCAATGGGCAGGACACCACGCCTTCGGTGGTCTTCTTCGAAGAGGGCGGTAACGTCATCGTCGGTGCCGAGGCGAAATCTGAGCTGATCGCGGCCCCCGATGACGGTGTGGCACTGATCAAACGCGAGATGGGCAACGAGCACAGCCTCGATTTCTTCGGCACGACCTACACCCCGGAATCGCTGTCCGCGGTTATTCTCAAGGAACTGGTGCAGGCGGCGAACACCGAGGGAGACACCGATATTCGCAATGCCGTGATCACCGTTCCTGCCTATTTTGGTGTGCGGGAAAAGGAAGCAACCAAGCAGGCGGGGGAGATCGCCGGCCTGAAAGTAGTTGGCATCCTTGCCGAACCGATAGCGGCGGCACTGTCGGTGGGCGTACGTGGCGAACGCAAGGAGACCTTGCTGGTGTACGACCTCGGCGGCGGCACCTTCGACACGACGGTGATGATCGTTGAGCCCGGAAACGTCGAGGTGGTGGCGGTTGACGGAAACCGTGTCCTCGGCGGAGCCGACTGGGACACCGCGCTGGCGCAGCTCGTCGTGGACAGGTTCATCCAGCAGGCCGGGATCTCCGATGACCCATCTGACGATCCCGAGTTCATGATCGAACTCTTGCAGGCAGTGGAAGAAAAAAAGATTCTTCTGACGAAGAAATCGGAAACAACCGTACGGTGTCGGTTTCAGGACTATGACGAGAAGATAGCTGTTACTCGCGCGGATTTTGAAGCCGTCACCAAGCATCTCATCGATCAGACCGTGGATATCGCGGAGCGGACGATTACCACCGCCAAAGGAATCAGACCGGGACTGGAGATCGACAAGCTGATTCTTGTGGGTGGGTCATCACGGATGCCGATGGTCGATGGGGCTCTGCGTGCCAAGGGGTGGGATCCGAAGCCGACAGAGTTTGATCTAGCTGTGGCCAAGGGCGCGGCGATCTATGGTGAAGCACTGCTGAGCGGAGCCGTGCCCTTCCCGGGGCCGGATGGTGGCAACGGTGACGGTGGCACGGCCGAGGCGGTGCCTGCGAATACGACACCGAGGCCATTCCTTCCTTCGGGGACGCTGAGTATCCAGAACGTGCTGTCCCGTGGTCTCGGAGTCAAATTTGTCAAGAACGATAGCGCGCACACCCCGTACATCGGGTTCTTGGTCCATGCGAACGACAGCCTGCCCGTCGTTGACTTCACCCTAGAGGCCGGCACGGTGGTCGACGGTCAGAGCGTCGTGGCCGTTGAGCTCTATGAGCAGGGCGGTGAGGTCGAATCAGAAGAACCGGTCAACAACGCATTCCTGAAGAAGAGCGAAATCACAGGTCTTCCGTCGCTGCCAAAGGGCTCACCGATCCACCTCCTGCTGAACGTCAGCAATGAGGGCCTTGTTCGGCTGTCCGCGCGCGAACCCCAGTCGGGCCAGTACCTGGAACTCGAGGCGACGGTCTCCCTGCTCGACCCGAAAGAGGTTAACGAGGCGAAGGAACTCGTGTCCGGTCTGATG
This sequence comes from uncultured Gordonia sp., assembly GCF_937858515.1. Taxonomy (NCBI): domain Bacteria; kingdom Bacillati; phylum Actinomycetota; class Actinomycetes; order Mycobacteriales; family Gordoniaceae; genus Gordonia; species uncultured Gordonia sp. The sequence continues at coordinate 43,270 of NZ_CALLZT010000083.1, forward strand.
ACACGATCATGACCTTCGACAAGAACTCTTACATCGCCGATGTCCTGAAGAAGCGGGTGCCGGCGCAGAAATCGGAACTCCTGACCGCGATCCGGAAACTCCGGGAGACCGGTGACGTCATTGCGGTCGGCGCGGTCGATGTGGCCGGCCTGCTCGCCGTGACCACCGACGTTGCGGACATCCCGGCGCACCTGTCGCAGCTGAAGCAGAGCGTGCTGAACAAGCGGCGGAAGAACGATGGCAATGCTGAACTGGTGGCAATGCTCCTTGAAGCGTTGGAAGAGAAGGGGTTTGACCTAGCTGATCCTTCCTGGTGGAACACGCTGCGGTCTGCCAAAGCAGAGGCGTTCAAAGGTCGGATCACCGAGTTCGCCAAGGCCGTGGCCTTGGAATGTCAGGCACTGAAGGTCGTCACCGAGGAGCACATCAAGGAGAGGGCGCAATCGCTTCCTGGTGTTGATGTGAACGATCTCCGAAAGGCTGTGGAGAAGAACGGGATCGCGGTGCGCGCCGCGATCGAGCCGCCCACGGTGCCGACGCCAAGGGTGTTCCAGGATGCCTTGAAGCATGTCGACTTCCGGAGCGTTGTCGACGTGCTCCTCCTCGCCGAGAAACCCGCCTCGGACATCAAGGTCATCGATGAACTGAGTTACAGCGGTGGTCGGTCGATCGGCGCCGCGCAGGTCGCCGACGCACAGAGGAAGGCCACTTCGGCTGCCGACTCGAATGCGATGCAAGCGGCCCAGAAGGTGCTGACGCTGGTCAAGAACGATTACGCGTCTCCGCGCGACCTGCATCAGGTGTTGTTCGCAAGCGTGATCAGTCAGGCGAACGTGTTGCTGGCACAGAAGCTGCCCGCTGCGGTGGCGGCCGAGCGGCTGGCGAGCACAGGTCTCGACCCTATCGACGCGGCCCGCATTATCGCTCATCTCGTAGAATCGGGTTCGTCCGTACGCGGACTCGGCGAGATCACGAATATGCTGGCATCGGGCAACCTCGCGGAGGCCCGGCGTCTGTTGGATGCGATCAACACAGATCAGTACGATCCGGCGGAGTTGGCGAGCGTCACCAAGTCGGTTGACGACGCGGAGGCCAAGAAGGAGCGCCTGGTCGGCGAGTACCAGGCTGCGGCCGCGCGGCGCGACTACTCAGCGGCCGAGACGGCGCTGGTGCAGGCAGCCCGCATTGACACGGACGATCAGCGCCTGACGGTATGGCTCAAACAGCTTCCGCCACCTGCGCCTGGTGCGTTGAGCGCGGAGGTCACCTCCTCCGGAAGTGTCAGACTCACCTGGCAGTTCAGTGGTGGCGAGGACTGTCGGTTCGCCGTCGTCCGGGCGGACAGTCACGCGCCCGTAAATCCGCATGACGGGACGATGCTGGGCACCGTTGAACCCCGGAGCTTCGACGACACGAAAGTGCCCGTCGGGCGCAGGGCGCACTATTCTGTGTTCGCAGTGCGGGACGGTGTGGCGTCGGCGCCGGTGTCGGCCGAGGTCGTCGTGGTACCCGCACCCAGCGAGGTTTCCGCAGTGGCGGGCCTTACCGAGGCGACGGTCAGTTGGCGTCTTCCCGCCGAAGCGGTCGGGGTGCGCTGCACTATGATTGACGGCTCCGGGAACAGCCGCGGACTCGATTGCGGTGGAGCATCTCAGGTCACCGTCAACCGGCTGGTGACGGGACAACGCTATCGGTTCACCGTCGAGGCGATGTACGTGCTCGCCGACGGCGGCCGGGTGTACTCGGCACCGGTCACCGCGTCCGTGACCCCCCGCGGATCCATCGCGCCGGTGGAACGGATGACCCTCGCTGAAGGAAGACTGTCCAACGGTCGCAACGGGATTACCGCCTCGTGGCCTACGATCGGCGGATTCCCGGTGGAGTTGTGGTCCGTACCGATCGACGAGAAGCTTCCCGCGGTCGGATCGGAGGTGGCGGTCGATGACTTCGATGACGTCGGCGGCCGCAAACTCCAGGGCGTCGCACGGGAATCGGTCGGCACGTCGATCCTCGAGTTCGCCGCACTTTCCGATATCCGCTGGATTGTGCCGCTCACCGTAGACGGCGAGCGCGCCGTGGTCGGAGCACCCCAGGTCACCGGATCAGCCCAGGCACCGACCGATGCTCGTGCCGACCGGTTCGGCGATGAGCTGGTGGTGTCCTGGAAACTGCCGCATGGTGACTACGCCGCCTCAGTCACGTGGACAGCGGGCGGTGTCCCACAGCACGTGGTGGTGACCAGAGCCGACTATCGTCGCGACGGCGGATTCCGCATTCCCTCCGCAAGCATCGTGCGCGACCTGGCTGTGGCAACCGTCGCTTTCGGCAACGGCAAGGAATGGCGTTCGGCCGCTGCGCCGATCACCTTCGACATCCCGAAGCCGGTGATCGATTATCAGCTGGTGATCCCGCCCAGTCGATTTGGCAAACGAAAGCCGGCCCGGCTGACAGTGCGCGCGACGGCTGGTGTCGGCCCGATCTCGCTGATTGTCGTGATCCGTACCGGGTCGATCATGCCGACCCGAGTGGAACACGACGACATCCAGTTCCCGGTGGTGGTGGACTTTTCCGGTGCTCCGACGGCGGAGAAGGAGTTCGACATACCGAAACTACCCAGCCCATTCTGGGTCAGGCTCTTTCCCGCCGCAGGATCCGACTTCATCCTGCGTGATCCTCCGACAGATTCGCTGAAAGGCTGACGATGGCACTGTTCAACAGCACCGCTCCGTGCCCATACTGCTACGAGAAGATCAATCCAAATGCTCTTGCTGTTCGATGTTCTGGTCGGCCATCTCCGGGCAAGACGGCATGCGCGGAAGTACCGGACAAGCGCCGAAACGCGTGCTTTGGGGATGCCACGCCGGTCCGGCCAGTTATCGTCGATGTCAACGGCAAGGAGAAACTCAGCCGTAACGAGGCAACCTGTGGGAACTGCGGATCGGTCAGTGCCATCAGAGTGTGCCCGGCGTGTCATTCACGACTGCCCCGGAACTTTGATTCCGATTCTCCGCTCTTCGGCCTGGTTGGTGTCCGTAACTCTGGAAAGACCGTGACCTTGGCGGTGTTGCAGCGTGAGCTCTATACGACCATCGCGCGTAGGTTCAATGCGTCGATCGATTCCCCTGGTGGGAAGTCAGGCCTGTCGGCCGACCTGGAGAATCTGCTCAAGACAATGGAGGATACCGCGGGTGTCTTGCCCCCTCAGACCGCGGCCAACGCTTCCGGAGTCAGCATTCCTGCAGTATTCGAATGGCGCTACTCGAAGAAGGGTCTGGCCAACAGATCACGCGATGTCTCAACAATCTTCTCGTTCTATGACACAGCCGGCGAAGACCTGGCGACCCAGGATCGCGCACTCGGACAACACTACCTTGATGCCACGAACGGGGTCATCCTCCTTCTGGACCCGTTCGGATTTCCCGGCAACCACGATAAAGCGATTGCACGAGGCGTGGATCCGGCGAGTCTGGAAACCACGCCGGAGACAGTGCTCCGTTCGATCATCACTGTCCTGCAGAATGCCGAACGCACCAAAAGGAACAAGAAGATCAAGCAGCCAGTGGCGGTCGTCGTCTCGAAGATCGACGCGTTCTTCGATGATGTGCCGCCGGATCATCCGATGCGTCGTCCGGCCCAGCGATTACCCTACTTCGATGACACCGAATCTCGCAGCATCCACGACCATGTCGCGGCGATGGTTGACAGCTGGGGCGGTGATCCACTGCTGCGGCTCCTTGACACCAACTTTGAAAAATATCGGCTGTTCGGTGCATCTGCGCTCGGCGCGGAGCCCGAATACGGCACCAAGCGTGTCAACAGCCGTGGCTTGCTGCCGCATCGGGTTGCCGATCCCTTGCTGTGGTTGATGGCGGACAGAGGATTTCTGCCGAAGGAGAGCTAGACGATGTTCGACGTAGCAATCTTTACCGATAGCACCCCCGAGGAATCATTGCATGGTCAGGGCGGATTCCAGTTTCAGAGCGCATCACCAGGTATTACCCCAACCCACGAACACGCCATCATGGCCGCGGGTCTGATTCATGTGGTCGATCCCACCTGGGTGCGCCAACCGGACCCACTGACGCACCCCCCCTCGTGCCACTACCGCGTCATCGGGGATGCCTCTTACCTCTCTCGTGGACAGTCCACCGGGGACACCTACACCGGTCGACCAGGAAACCAGCTGACGCAGACTCTGGTGAGCTCGGACGGTGTCGACTTCGTTCCTTATCGTCCGGCCCAGGTGTTCGGTGCCGCACGGTGGACGATTCAGAAGGCGGGCAGCAAGCTCCTGGACGCCTGGGCGACTCCGCTTGAGATTGATGGTGAGTTCGAGGTGGCGGAGCTCAAACGGACTCTGCTGACTGACAGCTGGGCGCACCGGTCGTTCGCGGCATATCTGACTATGGTTGAACAGAGTCTGGGTCAACCGGTCAAGAAGCTGGTGATCGTTGGTGACGATCTCGGTACGGTGATGAAATGGATCGCTCTCGGAACGCTGTTTCTGGAACCTGAAGTCGCCAGGTCGGTGACATTCTCGGCACTCGTCAAGGACTGGCTGCCGGCCAACGTGAACATTGTGGCCACCGATCCCGTGTTCGGTACGGCGCCCTCGATTGCGCCGGGCACTCCGTACAATATCTTTGACCTGATCAAGCGAGATCACAGTCCCATTGAAGCCTCATCGTCGGCGGTTCAACAGTCGGAATGGTTTCTCAACCTGGACCCGGACGATGCACTCGCGGCTGTATCGCTCGCTCGATCGTGGGAGCCGGTGGTCGGACCGTCAGCTGCGACCTATGCGTCGCAGATCGTCTACCTGGGAGGCTCGGCCGACAAGGTCGCCGACAGGGACACAGCGCTGGAAGTCCTTGCGCAGGCATCCGCGAGCGACATCAGCGACGACATCGTGATGTACGCGGATGAACTGCTCAGCGCCGCCACCGGTGCTCCGCTCACTGATGGAGGATCGGCCGAGCGGGCCGCCGAAGCCGGCTGGCGGCTACTCGACTCCGAAGCCGCCGACCACGGCGTGCAGTTCCTGGAATGGTCGACCGAGTGCTTCCAGCGTCAACCGCAGCTCGTCGTGCCCTGGTCCCATACGAGCGTTTCGGCAGTGCTGCCCGCCGACCGTACACCTCCCGGTTCTACTGCGCATAGTCGCGTCACGCAGGTCCTTGTTCGTCTATTGTCAATTGCCCCGACGGACGCGCTGGCGGATACCTTCACTATTGCTGGCATTATTGGCGTTCAGGTACCGCCAGGGCAGGTCGCGACGGCCATCAACCGGTTCGCCGACCTGTGCGTACGAAACCCGGACCTTCTCGATCAGTCACGGGACTATGCGTTTGGCCGCGAAATCCGATCGGCAACCTTCGCCGATTTGACCAAGCTGCTGGCGGCCGATAACGCCCAAGCCACTGCGGATGTCATCGAGGGACGCTGGGACTGGGCGGCACCATCAGGTGGTGCTCTCGCATGCTGGCTCGCGGCGGCGGCACTCGGAAGGCGAAGTCCCGACGATCGTCTCTCGTTACTGCATGCTGCTCGTGGCGGTGACTATCCGCCAGAAGCATGGGGTCTGATCCTCTCCGGCGTTGTACTCCCGAAGAACGCTCAACTCGTCGCGGACTGGATCAAGTACAGCGGACAGATCGGGCCGGAGATGGGCCAGTGGCTGTCCGACAATATTGAGGACGGACTGCGGCTGCCGCCGGCGGAAGCAGCGCAGTACCGGCCGATATCAGCGGCACTAGTCACACTCTGTCAGGCGCGTCGACCAATCCTTGATCCCAAAATGGAACAACTCGCGAACGATATCAGTTGGCTGCATACCGCACGTCTGGACGCCTATAAGAGCATTGATAGTCAGAGAAACAGCGCACTGCGGGACTTCGCGAAGTACCTGAATGACCTCGGCCCGTTGTTCATACCGGAGATCGGTGAATTGCTTATTGAGGCATCCGATGCTCAGGGTGTGCGAGATCTGACCAGTTCGGCGGACACCATCGCAGTACCCGCGATGGTGCACCACCTCCGTAGGCTCTTCGAGGGACGAGATTCTGGTCATAGGAGATACGCGTTCACCCAGGCAATGGATCTGTTGGCCGACGGTACGGGCAAGCAGAAGCGTTCCGCCGCAGAATTCCTGACGGGAGTTGCCGACAGTCGAGAAGGTCGATCTACCGTCGATTCGTTCCGCAGGAAGTTGGATCCCAAAATTCTCGAAGAGTGGGACGAGTTCTCCGCCCAGAAGAAGAAGGGCAGAATGACGCGGAATCTTGTCCGCGGCAGTAAACGACTCCTCGGAAAGGAAGACTGACCATGGATGGTGGTGACGGCCTTGGGTTCTTCGCGATGGTGGTCGCAGGGATAGCCGCGGCCATCTTCGCGATATGGGTCGCGGTCGCAGTGCTCATGCGAGTGCTGGCATATTTGGTCCTCTACTGGATCATCGCGTTCGCGGTATCGGTTGTAGTCGGTCTTGTCGCCGGCCTCCTCATTCCCCTCCGCGTGCTAAGTGGAAAGGCATCAGTCAAGCCTGCGATCGCAGACCCGGGTAAAGTCGTCGCCAATAAGGTAATGAAAATTCCTGCCCGTGGAATGCAGAAGCACTTCGGGTGGGATAACGCCTGGCCGGTATACAACCCGTACCAGGCCCGACTCGACGCGCTGGCGGTGACGGCGGAGACACGCCACCTGATCGGCGCGGTGTGGCAGGGGATCAGCCCGCGGCGATTTGTCGAACCAAAATCGGCCTCATCACCGGCAGGGCCTGGAGGCGCTTCGAAGAAGCGCGGTCAGACGATGCTGCGAGTCCTGACCGAGATTCCGGGCCTCCTGTGGCTGACCGTCGCCGGGGTCCCCACAGCTGGCTTCTTCGGTGCGGTGTGGGTATCGATCGGGATCTGGCTGGTCGTGATGCTGCTCGTGGGCGGGATCACCTATCTCGTCCAGGTTGTGTGGGTGACCACCTACAGGTGGATCGAAAAGGGTGAGCGCAAGCGTAGAAAGGCCTCGCTCAAGTGCCCGACATGTTATGAGGTCACCGAGACCCCCAGTTACCGATGCAACGGACCCGGATGTGCGACCATGCATCGCGATATCTCGCCCGGGCCGCTCGGCATGATCCAGCGTCGCTGCAATTGCGGCCAAGCGTTGCCGACGACCGTGGGCCGTGCCGCCAAGACATTGGAGGCATTCTGCCCATACTGCAACAATGCAATGACGGAGGGAGCCGGAACCCGGCGAACCATTCAGATCCCGGTGATCGGCACCTCCAACGCGGGCAAGACACGCATGTTCGTCGCCGGGACTGCGGCGGCAGAGGCCCATCTCGTGGCACATGGCGGAGCGATCGAGCCACTGACCCAACGAGCCACCGAATTCATCGAGGTCGCTCGCGACACAATGAACACGATGCAGAACACGTGGCAGACGCCAAACTCGAACAGACCTGAGGGGCTGCCATTCAAGCTCACGGTTGGTGAGCGGGTCGTCGAATTGCAGATGATGGATGTCTCCGGTGAGGCATTCAAGAGCATGGACAACACGCAGAGCCTTGCATATATGGACAGTTCCGAAGTGCTGGTTCTGGTTATTGATCCACTCGCATTCGGTGCGGTTAATGAGGGAGCTCGGAGAATGCGTATCAATCGTAAGGTCGAAATTACCGATCGAGATCAGGAAGACGCCTACGCCACCGTCGTCGACCGGCTTCGCTCCGAGAATGTCAACTTACGACGCAAATCGTTAGCGGTGGTCTTAACCAAATACGATATGCTCAGCACCCTCCGGGCAGGTTACGGCCTGACGCCCGGTGACTCCACTGGAATACGGCAGTGGCTCAACAATAGCGATGAGGACGGATTCGTCCGCCGCATCGAGGACGACTTCGACAAAGTCGAATACTTCGTGGTCGACTCGATGGGACAGTTGGACGCCGCAAACCCGTGTAGCCCGGTCCGAGTATTGCAGTGGGTCTTGGACGTATCCAACACAAAGATGCCCATAGTTGCTCCGTCCCCGCAGCCGGCAAAGAGGTAGAGACCCATGCTTCACGGTATTCCCCGCATTTACTGGACGTTTCGCTACATCTGGAGTGCCATACACGTTTCGCTCGTTGCGATCTTCGCCATGTGGCTGACCCTGTACTTGGTAAACGATGGTCGTGGTGAGCAACTTTTCGACGACTGGTGGATCTGGGCGCAGGATATTCACTACCAACTCGCCAATCTGATCCCCTTCCCCTGGAGCTGACCCATGCCCGCTATCGGAATCGACCTGGGTACCACCTATTCGTGTGTCTTCGCGGTGCAGCCGAACGGTGACCTGGAGCTTGTCGAGACACCGGAAGGCAACGAGCTAACCCCATCCGTTGTTCACTTCTCAGGTAGTGCCGTATCGGTCGGCGCAGACGCCAAGAAGCAGATGGCCGACGACCCCGATAATGTTGTCGTGGGAATCAAACGCTACATGGGCAAGGACTATCCGCAGGAATATGGCGGAGTGTCCTACACACCCGAGTCCATTTCGGCGATCATCCTGCGGCGACTGGCGGAGGATGCCGCGCAGCAATTGCGGACGGGAACCGACAGCCTCGAACTGGTCATCACCGTGCCCGCCTACTTCGGTGTCGCGGAGAAGGAGGCGACGTTCGCGGCGGCCGAGATTGCCGGCGTGAAATGTCTGGAACTTCTTGCCGAACCGGTGGCAGCCGCGTACGCGTACGGTGCCGCCGACAGTGCGGGATCATCATTGGTTTTCGACCTTGGTGGCGGGACGTTCGATGTCGCGGTAGTGGCTGCGACACCTGGCGGTGCGCCGCGTGTGTGGGCGGTTGACGGCGAGTCGCAGCTCGGCGGCCTCGACTGGGACCGCCGGATGACCGCACTCATGTGGGACAAGATCGAGGCAGTAGTCGATGATATCGATGACTGCCGGTACGACGACGAGTTCGTGGCACTGGTGGAATCGGAGGCCGAACGGGTCAAACGAGAGTTGAGTGTCAAGGAATCCGCCACGGCCCGTTTGAAATTCGGTCCCAAACGATTCAGTATCACGATGACGCGACCCGAGTTCGAGGCCGCATCCCGCGATCTCGTCCTGCAATGTCACGCATCGGTGGAACGAGTGGTCCAGGCCGCGCAGCGGCTTGGCGCACCTACGGTGGCCCGGATTCTTCTGGTCGGTGGATCGACCCGACTTCCGATGATCAGGGAGGAACTGGCGAACATGCTCAACGTTCCCGTCATGATCAACGACCCGGACAAGATCGTCGCCAAAGGTGCGGCAACGCTGGCGGCCAAACTGGTGAGCGCAGGATCGCAACGCCGTCTCCTCGGGGCCGGTGAACGCATCACCTCCGTTTTGCCCCGGTCAATTGGCGTACTCATCTACTCGAGCCGCACCCCGTGGCGTGAGGAGCCTTACGTGCAGCATGTACTCCGGGCCAACACCCCGCTTCCGATCGTCGACGCCAAGTTCACCGTGTCCGCGATCTTCGACGGCCAGGAGAAGGCCCGCATTCAGCTGTACGAGCAGGCCGGTGCGGTCGAGAGCGACAATGCGGCCGACAATCGAATGGTCTTCGACTGCGAAGTGTCGGGTATGCGAAAAGTCAAAGCCGGATCGGAAATCTATCTGCTGGTATCGGTCGCCGCGGACGGACGGATATCGGTGAAGGCATCGGACTTCAAGAACCACGAGCTGGAAATGCAGGCATTCATCGAGGGCACACTCGACAACGCGGAAGTGCAGCAGCAGCGTAACGCCGTCGCCGGCCTGGCATTGAGGAGTTGACCGTCATGGCCACCTGGACCAAGAAGCGATTCGAATCTCAGCCGGTAACCGAGACACCACCCGGAACGAACCTCGAACGGTTGCAGGCGAGCTTGAGCGGGTCGGTTGTCCTTGCCCTGGACGTCAGCGGCTCGATGTCGGGGAGCAGATTGTCGGAGGCGAAGGAAGGTTGCCGCAGGTTCTTCGACGAAGCAATCGAAGACGGCTATTCGGTCGGGGCCCTGCTGTGGACGACGCAAGTCGAGGGCCGCGCCGCCATCAGTCGTGACGGTCAGGACGCTCGCCGACTCATCGCGGATTCGTGCGCGGGCGGAGGGAACGGAGTGGTTCCCGCGCTACGCGAAGCGCGAGACATGCTTATGGCGCAGAACGCCGGCGACCGGGTGATCGCGATATTCGGTGACGGTGACCTCGGCGATCCGGCAGCCGCGATACGCGTTGCCGCCGAGCTGCGAGCGGAAGACATTCGCATCATCACCTGTGGTCTGGGCCTTGGCAGCGCGGAGATGCTGGCGGTGATCTCCTCAGAAGCGAACGCGGCCGACGCACCCCGGACCGCGGAACAGGGCAGGATCGCCGACGCGATCGCCGACATGTCCTCCGGCCTCAAACGAGTGACACGATAGTTGACGGATGCATAACAATAGGAGGTATCTCAGATGAAATGTAAGAATCCTATCGGCATGAGGAAAGGGCAGGTCGATTGAGTATCGCAGCTGGATTCACTCACCTGTAGGAACTGGCTCTACAACGGCCTGGACCGACTATCGGGGACCTGCCACGTGCAATTGAGCGCGTGGATTTTCCGGGTCGCTATGGCTACGGCGGCAGCGGAAGTCGTCAGCTGACGGAACCGCGCTCTGACCTAGATCCGCGAGTAGTGGTGGCGTATCGGGTTTGGCTCCGAATTTGAC